>JBIILW010000306.1:0-3023 GCA_044338265.1 Bacteroidia bacterium
CTGGTCAATTCTTTAAAGGTACTATCGATGAAATTGGAATATGGAATAGGGCTTTAACGCCATTAGAAATAAATAAATTAAATTATGGTTGTCCAAATACAATAACAACGCAACCAAGTAATCAATTTGGTGCCATTGGCAATAATAAAAACTTTACACTTGTACATGCGGGCTCAAATTACAATTATCAATGGCAAACAAATCCCATTGGATGTGGATGGCAAAACTTGTCAAATATGAATCAATACACAGGAACGCAAACCAATGTTTTAGGTGTTTCAAATATTTCCTACACCAATCATAACCAACCTTTCAGAATCATTTCCAAGGACGGAGAATGCGTTGATACTTCCAATATTGTTAAGTTATTCATTTCAAACATTGCAAGCGATTCATTACGAATTGTCCAATTAAAGAATGATTCAATTATAAAATCAACAACTATTGATTTATTAAAAAGTGATACTACCAATAAAGGCTTACTAATTACTGCTTTAAAAGTAGATACAACCAGTAAAAGTTTAACAATAAATAATTTAAAAAGTGATACTACTTATAAGGGTATTGCAATTTCAAATTTAAGAAGTGATTCAATCAATAGGAGTAGGGTAATTTACGATTTAATAAACGATACTACCAATAAAAGCATAGTCATTACAAATTTAAGAATTGACTCTATTAGTAAAAGTTCAATCATTGCCAATTTAAAATCCGATACAGCTAATAAAAACATAACAATAACTAATTTAACTAATGATGCAATCAGTAAAGGTTTAATTATAGACTTATTGAAAGCTGATACTACCAACAAAGGTATAAGTATTCGCATGCTTCAAACAGAATTAGCAAACAAACACGACACCGTTTATATTGCCAGTGCAATTACCAACGATACCTTGAAAATAGCTATTCATACTGGTATTTCTTTGACTTCACCTAGGTTAAACTCAATAAAAGTTTATCCAAATCCAGCATCAACTTATTTGATCATTGATTTAGAAAATCCGGGATATTTCATCGCCAAACTAACAGGGATTTTAGGACAAACTATTATAACCCAAAATAGCACTAACATTGATATTTCAGGTTTAAGTAATGGTGTTTATATTTTAACAATCTACGATGTTAATAATAAACTGATAGCCACTAACAAGATTGAAATTATAAAGTAATGCAAACCCATTTATTGCCTTTAAATAAATGATAGAAGAAAAGTTAGTAATAGATAAAATATTAGCTATTTTAACTATAAAGTACTATCATTGTATAATATATTAGCTATTATGACAAAATTTGGAATAGAAAAAAAACCGTTTGATGTTTTAAAAGACATAGCAGAAAAAAACAAATCGCTAAGAAAGCAGGCAGGTTTAACTCAAAGTGAATTAGCCAAACGTTCAGGTGTATCATTAGGCAGTTTAAAACGTTTTGAACTTTCCGGACAAATTTCATTAGAATCATTACTCAAATTAGCTCAAGTACTCAATAGAATTAGAGACTTTGAATTAATTTTAAATACTAATGACAAACTGAAAAACATTGATAAACTTTTTAGTGATAGAACCAGAAGTTAAAAATGGAACCTGTAAAAAAAATAATTGTTTCCATTCAGTTCAATGAAAGTGAAATGGAATTAGGCGAGTTGGTAAGTGAGGGGCGGAATATTTATTTTAAATACTATACCGACTTTATTACAAAAGGAATAGAAATATCGCCATTAAAATTAATGATAAACAAGGAAATAAATAAAGCAGAAGCAATACCATTTGACGGATTGTTTGGTGTATTTGCTGATTCCTTGCCAGATGGTTGGGGAACATTATTATTAGACAAGGCATTAACAGCAAAAGGAATTGATATTAATAATATTACCATGCTTGATCGTTTGGCTTTTGTGGGAAGTAATGGGGTAGGAGCATTAATTTATAAACCTGAAATTGATCAAGAAAAGTATAAAGCATTTGAATTTGAATTAGATGAAATTGCAATAGCTGTAAATCAAATTCTTACAGGTACAGCAACAGAAATATTAGATGAATTGTATGTTCTTGGTGGTTCTTCAGGTGGAGCACGACCCAAAATATTAGTTGGATATAATCCCAAAACACAACATATAATGGGCAATGAAAAAGTGTTGCCACTTGGTTATGAGCATTGGCTTATTAAATTCCCATCATCTGCTGATAGGCCAGATATTGCAAATATTGAATATGCTTATTATAAAATGGCAATAGATGCGGGAATTGAAATGAGTGAGAGTAAACTTTTTAAAGGAAAATCTGGTAAAGTATATTTTGGTACAAAGCGTTTTGATAGAATTGGTAATAATCGACTGCACATGCATTCAGCAGCAGGTTTGATGCATGATAATTTCAGATTAAGTAACTTAGATTATGGAAATGTGATGGACTGTGCTTTCAGACTTGAACACGATGTCCGTGCTTATGAAAAAATATTACGATTAGCAGCATTCAATGTTTTTGCTCATAATAGAGATGACCACAGTAAAAACATTTCTTTTTTAATGGATGAAAATGGAAGTTGGAAAGTTGCTCCAGCATACGACTTAACGTTTTCAAGTTCGGGACATGGCATGCATAGCACCATGGTTAGCGGAGAAAGTGCCAATCCAACTAAATTTCATCTTTTAGAATTAGCCAATTATTTTAAAATAAAAAATGCAAGTAATATAATTGATCAGGTTCAATCGGTAATTTACAATTGGATAGTTTATGCCAAGCAATGTAATGTAAGTACTGATTCTAAAAAAAGAATAGAAAAAGTAATTGGCAAGAATTCATAGATTGACTATGATTGTTGTTATCATTAACTACATTCGATTTTGGTGTTCTAACATAGCGGCAAAAACAATAATTTTAGGGATTGTTTAGTTTGAATAATTGAAAGGTTAAAATGTAAAATACAGGCACTCGCTCGCATTTTGCGAGTGTGAGTTTTTAGGTATCTCGCACAATTAATCTTTTTACCTTTTTAAAATAATAATCAGCCGGAGGCTTTTCAAT
>JBIILW010000035.1:0-11147 GCA_044338265.1 Bacteroidia bacterium
CATGCTGCTAATGCAACTGCTGATATACTAAAGCCAAAATATTTCAAAAAATCACGTCTGTTCGATTGCATTTCGCCATCAGAATCTGTTAATACTTCTTCCAAAGGAATTCCTTGTGCAAATTCATTCTTCTTATTAGCAACAAACTTTGGATCGTTGTTTAGTTCTTCTAAACCTTTCCAGTATTTATTTATATTTCCCATTTAAGTTTTTTTTCTTCTTTTAGTAATTTAAAAATTATTTCTGATAAATAGTTTTGATTAATAATGGCATTTAGCACATTCTAATCCACCATTTTGAGCAACTGTAATAAAATCTTTGTTGCTAGCTTTTAAATCTTTGTGTAGTTTTTCGTAGTAATCATTGTTTGCAACGTCTACTTTAGCCTCACGGTGACAATTAATACACCATCCCATTTGTAAACTACGTTGTTGACTAACTACTTTCATAGTTTCAATAGGACCATGGCATGATTGACATTCCACTTTACCAATTTTAACGTGCTGGGCATGGTTAAAATAAGCATGGTCAGGTAAGTTATGAATTCTTACCCATTTAATAGGCTGTTGTTTAAATCCTGCTATGTATGTTCCATTTTTAGCATCATAACCAACTGCATTATAAATTTTTTGTATTTCCGGTGAAACTTTACCGTTATATTTTGCTTTTGCTTTTACATATGTATGGCAATTCATACAAGTACTAGCTGAAGGAATAGAGGCTTGTTTACCTTTATCAGCACTAGAATGGCAATATTGACAATTGATTTTGTATTTACCAGCATGTAATTCATGGGAGTAATTAATAGGTTGAACAGGCGCGTATCCTTTTTGAACACCCACTTTTGTTTGTCCATAATCATAACCATATAAACCTAAAACTACAGTTAATAAAGCACCAACTGCTAATGTTCCAACAACAGGATGTTTAACAAATAGTTTAAAACGAGTAGATTTTTTATTTTGCTTCCAATGAATTTTTTTCTCATCAGCTTCTTCAGGATATTTTTCATCGTGAATTTTATCTACAACTTTTCTAATTTTTACTAATATAAAAATGATTATTAGTAAAACACCAGCAAAAATTAACAATCCAATTAACAAACCTTCCGAATAGAAACCTCCTTCAGTTTTGGCAGTTGCTGTTGGAGTTCCATTTTCTACAGTTGTAGCAGCACCACCAGTTTTTATATATGCTAAAATTGATTTTACTTGGTCGTCCTTCAACTGAGGAAAAGCAGTCATTGCTGATTGATTATACTCTTTGTAAAGTTTGTTTGCATACTCGTCACCCGATTTGATAACTGCTTGTGAATTTTGTATCCACTTAATTAACCACGCTTCACTTTGACGTTTGTCAACGTCTTTTAAGGCTGGACCTACAACTTTATCATTTATTGCATGACAAGAAGTACAATTAGCATTAAATAATTTTTCTCCTTCGGCTACATCAGCCATTGTTAACTTAGCTCCTAAAAAGAAAGCTGCTAGTAGAAATAGTAGTTTATTCAGTTTCATTTAATATTATTTACAAATTCTTTACAAATCTATTGTTTATTGATTATTTTGCCATACTGATTTAAATCAAGGCGCGTTTATTTCAATAATGGTGCGAATATAATAAGATTAATTTCGTGGGAAATACTGTTAATAACTAAATACTATTTAGACAGATTCTAACTTAGGAATATTGAAAATGTATTCCTTTTTATTTTCCTAAAAGTTTTTCAACAGTAATGTCACTTAATTCGTGCTTATTATCGAGGTGTTCGAAGGGGGAGTTTTGGCTAATAAATTCAGGCACTATGTCCTTCATTTTAGCAACTATTGCAGTTTGATTTTGTGAATTGTATAAATCCAACAAATTTTGTATGTCATTTTTAACACTTTCAAAATTATAATCACGAACTTTTCCAATCATAATTTTCGGATGATGGGTTGGAACAGTATTTTCTTGATCATTTAATAATTCTTCATGTATCTTCTCTCCTGGTCTTAAACCAGAATATATAATTTGGATATCTTTACCTAAAGTTAAACCTGAAAGGCGAATCATTTTTTTAGCTAAATCAATTATTTTAATTGACTTACCCATATCAAAAATAAATATTTCACCACCTTTTCCCATGTTACCAGCTTCCAATACTAATTGACAAGATTCTGGAATGGTCATAAAATAACGTGTAATTTCAGGGTGTGTAACCGTAATGGGTCCGCCAGCATCTATTTGTTTTTTGAATCGAGGAATTACAGAACCACTCGATCCCAAAACATTTCCAAACCTGGTTGTTATAAATTTGGTTTCGCTCGTTTTATTTTCTTTAATAAAATTACTCAGCGACTGTACATATATTTCCGCTATACGTTTGCTCGCACCCATTACATTTGTTGGATTTACAGCTTTATCCGTACTTACCATCACAAATTTATCTACTTTATATTCAACCGATAAATCGGCTAAAATCATGGTGCCTTTAACATTTGTTTTGATTGCTTCGGTAGGATTGTTTTCCATTAAAGGAACATGCTTATATGCAGCAGCATGATAAATTATATCTGGTTGAAAGCGTTCAAAAACTCCTTTCATTCTTACCAAATTTGTAATATCTGCTAATATAATTTCTATGTTTTTATTATTGAAATTATGAATATTTTCTGTAATTTTCATTTCTAATTGATACAAACCTTCTTCACTAGCATCTACAATAATAATTTTCTTAATTTTAAATTTACAAAGTTGGCTAACAATTTCACTACCTATAGATCCGGCAGCGCCTGTAACCATTACTATTTTACCATTTAATTGTTTGCCAATGGCATTGGTATCTAATTCAATAATATCTCTATGAATTAAATCTTCAATTTTTGCGGTTTTTATTTGATTATAACTAAGTTCTCCATTGATCCATTTTTCTACAGGTGGAACACTTTTAACATTGATATTATTTGTTAAACAAAGGTCTACAATTTCTTGTTTTCTGTTATTAGTTAGTATAATTCCACTAATTATTAAATTTTCAATTTCATATTTTGAATTCAATGAATTTATATCCTTTTCAAAATTATAAATTCTAACTCCTTCAATTGATTTGCCAATCATATTCATGTCATCGTCAAAAAAAGCCACTACTTTAATATTTGAACCTTTGTGTTGTTCTAATTTTCTTTTTGTAATGATACCCGCTTCACCCGCACCAAAAATTACATAATTTAAAACTAAACCATTGTTTACATGATTAACTTTTAAATATAATAATTTAACAAAAACTCGAAATGCGCTTAAAAAAAATGCAGATATAATAAAATCTAAAATAATAACTGAAACTGGAATAATTAAATAATTCTTAACAATGAAAGATTTGTAAAACAATGAAATGATATACAATCCAACACTGCTAAAAATAGAACTATAAAGTACATTTATTCCATCTTGAACACTTGTATGGCGAATAATTCCTGAATACAATCTCAAGTACATCATAAAGACAGACTTTATTAATAATACAACAGGTAATACCAAAACTATGTCCATAAACGTAGTATCGTTATAATGAAAGCTATGTCGTAAAATTACTGCTAAAACAAAAGAAAAGGCACAAATCCCTATATCAATTATGAATATAACCCAACGAGGTACATTTGAAGTTTTAGCAAATAATATATGTAAATATTTCATAGAGAATTCAATTACATTGCAAATATATTAATTTTTACAACTTTACAATGGTTCATTAAAATAAAATATAAAAATAAACGTAAAGTCATTAAAATTATTGATAAATGAGTTGATTTGAAATGACTTATTAAACAATATAGACTTAATATTCTTTATCAAATTTTTCCTTAAAAAAAGGATAGCTTAATACGCAGAAAAGTATAATTATAGCTCCAATATAAAATTGAGAAGACATAATTTCTGATTGACCAAATAAAAAAACCGAAAATATAACGCCATAAACAGGTTCTAAATTATTAGTTATAATCACTGTAAAAGGGGAGAAATATTTCATGATTTCAACACTTAATGTAAATGCCAATGTAGTACATAAAATACTTAATACTAAAAGCCAAAGCATATCATAATTTTTAAATGGTTCTAAGTAAAAATAATTGTCATTAATTATTAATTTTATAAAAATAATAAATACTAAAGCACCAATAAATTCAACTATCGTTATATAAGAACTATTGTGTTTTAAAATTAATTTCCCATTGTATATTCCAAAAAAAGCGCCAGTAAATGCAGCTAAAATTCCATAAAATACGCCCTCAATTGAACCTGATTCAAATTGTAAAATAATAGCTAATCCAATTAATATAATAACGCCATAAAATGCATCACCCCAAAAAAACTTTTTTTTGAGTAAAATGGGTTGTAATACAGAACCAAATAAAGTCATGGTGCTAAATCCTGCCATTGCTATAGAAACATTAGATACTTTTATAGCATGGTAAAAAAAATACCAATGAGCGCCAACCAATATTCCCATGATAAAAATAATGCTTGTTTCTTTAATTGATAAATCAAATTTGAACTTTTTATAAATAATAAAAACAGCTAAACTCAAACCCGCAAAAATTAATCGCCAAAAAACTAAATCGAGCGCTGGTAAAGAAATTAATTTTCCTAAAACAGGAGTAAAACCCCAGAGTAAAACAATAAAATGTAGTTGTAAGTATTTGTTTTTATTTAACAAGATGGTTTTATTTAGGAGCAGTTTTTAACAAAAACAATGCAATAATTAGGAAAAATGCTGGTGGAATCCAAACTGCAAATGCTGGAGATAATACACCTGTAAAACCCATCACACTAAATATTTGTATCAAAAACAAATAAGAAATTGTTAATCCGAAACCTAAAGCAATATGCGCACCTGTTCCTCCCCTACTTTTTTTACTTGAAACCGCAACGGCTAATATTGTTAATATAAAAAAAGAAGTGGGTACGGAAACTCGTTTGTATAATTCTACATAAAATTTATGAACAGGAGCGCCTTTGCTTTTTTCTTTTCTTATGTATTCATTCAGCTCTGGATTGGTCATACTTGTTACATAATTAGCCTTTAAAACAAACTCGTCGGGTTTAATATTTAAAATTGTATCTAATTTTGCAAATTTACTCAATGGTTCATCATCGCCAATAAATAAGCGCTGTTGCACGTTTTCTAAAGTCCAATTTTTATTAACTTTATTCCATACTATTCTGGTAGCAAAAATTCTATTGTAAATTTTATTGTTTTTAAAAGCTTCAATGGTACAATTAAAACCTACACTATCTGTATAATTATATGATTCCATGTGTATTACTGATGAATCGCTCAGCATGGAATATATATTATTGTTTTGAGTAATAACCTTTTCATGTATGTAATTATCCTCAAATTTAAGTCTATGTTGGTCGGCAATTGGCATTAAATGCATATTAGCTACCAAAAACAAAACAAATAAAATGAATGACGATAACATATATGGTTTTAAAAATCGGTAGTATGGGGCGCCACTGTTTAAAATAGCAATAATTTCTGTATTTTGAGACAATTTTGAATTAAAAAAAATAGTTGACAAAAACAAGAATATTGGACTCAATAAACCTAAAAAATAAGGTATAAACCATAAATAATATTCAAAAATCAAGACATATAAAGATGGTTTGTGTTTAATAAAATCATCCATTTTTTCAGAAATATCAACAAAAATTGCTATGAGTGAAAAAAGCAAAACACAGAAAAAAAATGTGGAAATAAATTTCCTCATGATGTATCTATCAATTATGCCTAAACCTAAAATTTCGTAAATTCTTTTCATTTAAAATAATGTGGCAAAGTAAAGCTTTATTTAGCTTGAAAAAATAATGCCATAATTTGTAAATAAACATTTTGCTAACTTATAGCAGCTTCATGTATCATTTTATTAGCGGTTTCTTTACCTAAATAAGTATCAATTAGCTTGTGTACAAAGTATAAAAATGGAATCATGATCCATGCAACTATAAATTTATAAATATAATTTACAATGGCGATGGCGATCACTTGACTAAGCGGCCATTGATCGGGGGTATTTAATTTACCTATATAAAATGCAATAAATAAAACCACAAAACTATCCACTAACTGCGAAACTAAAGTGCTAATAGTAGCGCGTAACCACAAATGTTTATCGCCAGTAATATTTCTAACTGCATGAAATACTTTTACGTCTAATATTTGTCCAATTAAAAATGCAGCCAATGAACCTATAATAATCCAAAGTCCTTGTCCAAAAACATTGTTATAAGCCAAATTCATATCTAATGTTCCGTTTGCTAAAGTTTTTACATTCCAAAAATCAGCACCTTTTGCATGCATAGCAAAATAGATAGCTAAAAAGGAATAAGATATTAAAGCAGCAGCAATATAACTGTATAATTTTACCGCTCTTTGTCCGAAATATTCATTAATAATATCTGTCATAACAAATACTAAGGGCCAAAGAATTACTCCTGCAGTTAGGTTAAATGAAAGTTTATAAGTTCCTATTAAAATATTGGCTGGATTAAAACCTAAAGTTCCTTCTAATGAAAATATTTTCACACCTATAAACTCTGCTATTAATGCATTGGCAATAAAAAATGATCCTAATACTAAAAACAAAATAGTGCGTTTTGATTCCTTCATGTATGTTGAATTGGTTGATTGGTTGATTAAAATAATAAAGAAAATTGATTCAAAATTGTTTACTTATTTAAAATAAATTTCTTCCCCGTATTCAAAAAACTCAATATTGATTGTAAAATAAATAGGTGAATTTTTAAAAAAACTACCAAGCAACTTCTACTAATCCTTCATCGGTATATTTTAAAATATGCAAATAAGAGTTTTGCAGTCCAGAAGCATTGTTTTTTTCTTTTAATAAATACTTATTTGCCAAAAGTGAGTGAGGAGCAATTTTGTTTAAATCTTTAAAACTTCCATTTGTTTGGGCAAAAGTTGAAAGAGCCATTATAAATTGATCGTAGCCAACAAAAGCAAATTCATTGGGTTCAGTTTCATAATAGTTTCTATGCGTTTCAATGAATTTTTTTGTCAATAAATCTGAATAATTAATATAAAAAGGAGAAATAATATGCAGATTACTTTTGAGCCAATATTCTGTATTAATTATATTAAAATCCAATATTTTTCTTAAACCAAAAGTGTTCATTTTAAAGGTATTGCTGGTATCAGCAATTACTTTTAAAGCAGCATTTATTAGGTTCTCATCATCGCTTGCAAAAAAAATAAAATTATCGTTTTCTTTACTTAAATTTTTATAAATATCGCCAACTTTTGATAAATCTATTTGCTTCACTTTTAAAGTAAATTCGGGTTTAACTATTTGTTTTATATAATTTGATAATGATTTATCTGAAACATCTTTACCAACCATAATAATTATATTTCCAACCGAAGAATTTTTATTCAAATAATTAACAAAACAATCGGCATAATAAGTCAAATCGGGATAAGCGGAAATGGCTCTTTCATCATTTATTTTTGTTTTGGTAAATGTAAATAAAGGAGAAAGATGAAAAGCATTCTTTTTATTTTTGAAGTTTTGCATCATTAATTGTCCTTCTTTAATAACTGGACCAATAATAAAATCAGCATTTTGAACAGCATCATTGTCTAATATTTTTTTAAATTTAACAGTATCTCTTTCTGTATCAAAAACAGTAATTTCAATGTTAAATCCTGCATTTTTTAAACTATCGGCTGCTATTAATAATCCTTGATAGTATTCTCTACATGCATTTCCTAAATCTGTATTTTTATGATTTGGATTTTGGTTTATTTCCTTCGCACAAAATGGCATTAGCAAAGCAATTTTTATCAAACTCTTGTTTTGAGCAATTGATTGAAAATAAAGTAAAAAGAAACTGATTATTATATATATTTTTTTCATAATTTAAATTGATTTAAAGATTATAAAATTAGAAGATTAATAATTATTGCCTCGCGATGCATCGGGAGCATTTTGTCCATCGTCTATCGTCCCTCTTCTTCCTTCCATTTATCAAAACCAATTCCTTCCCAAGGCATTCCTCTTTCAAAATTATACATCCAAGGATAATGCTTTGTACCATCATTTTCTTTTGAAGCTATGTCTCTAATTGAACAGATAACTTTAGCCGGAGAACCAACTATTACTTGCTCATCTCCAAAGTTTTTATTTACAGTTGAATTCACACCAACTAAACTATTTTTACCAATAATTACTCCAGGTAATATAACACTGTGAACAGCTATTTGAGTATAATCGCCAATGGTAGGACCAATGCATACATTTGAAGGTGGATGAGGATCGTTTGTAAATACTACATATGGATAAATAAAAACAAAATTACCTATGGTAGATTGCTGTCCAATATGAACATTGCTATGAAACCTGCAATAATCGCCAATGCTAACATAACCCTGAATGTCGGAAAGGGTGCCAATGGAAAAATTAGTTCCAGCTTTTACATGTTCTCTGATAGTAACTCTATGACCTGAAATAAAATTTTTGCCAAATTCACTTCCAGCATAAATAATGCAATGACTTCTTATCATGGCATTTTCTCCAATTTTAGTAATTGGATTTGAATAATTATCATCAGAATAATAGGAATTTAAAGGTTCTCCAATTACACAATCGTTACAAATAATTGAATTATCACCAATTTCTACATGGTCATAAATTGTGGTGTTATCGCCAATTCTAACATTTTTCCCAATCTTGGATTTTTTACTTATAAATACATTTCTATTGTTAAATTTCATAGATATTCTCTTGTTTTTTTTGCAAAAACAGATTTATTTTATTGATTCAAATATAGTATTTTTTATGAATTGTTAAATGACTGTTTGAATGATTTATAAAACTACAAACCTACTCACCTATCTACCTATTATCAAATAAACCAATTTACCTATTTAAAAAAAAATAATTACATTGCACTTAAAATATGGTAAAATTAATCCTTAATTTTGTATGTATATTCATTGCTTTTGCAAACAGCCAAAGCCTATTTGCTCAGTCAGATAGCACTTCTGCTAACGTAAAACTATTTACTCAAAAAGGGAATGCAAGTTATTATGCACGAAAATTTGAAGGAAGAAGAACTGCCAACGGCGAAAAATATAGAAGACGATTATTAACTGCAGCTCATAGAAAACTACCTTTTAATACCAAAGTAAAAGTTTCAAATCCTAAAAACGGACGATGGGTAATCGTTAGGATAAATGACCGAGGACCTTACCATAAAAAAAGAATCATTGATTTATCGGAACGCGCTGCCAGACATTTAGGAATTTTTGGCGGTGGGCACTCAAGGGTTTTTATTCAAGAAGTTCCTGATAGTTTACAATTATGGATTGACCAATCGCAGCATTAAATTGAAAGATTGAAAGATTAGGAAAAAATTAATTTACTTCATAACAACCGATTGTGGGAGGATTTAACCTGGATTTATTTTCTAAATCAATATTGATTCCCGTATTTGTTTCGCCGGCACCAGTAGAAGGAGAACCGCCTTTTAGTTTATAATTTTTCTTATTGGCATCAACAAATGTTGGATCAAAATTTACTTGGTTAAAATCTATAGTTGAATTTTTTTGAATTAATTCATCTCTAAAAAGAGTACTTTTTATATTGTTGTTTTTAACATTAGTAGAAATAGTATTTCCATCTACATCTCTTACAAAATTGATTTCATCATCATTACTTCCCCAAATAATATTGTTTCGTAAATTATAACTTAATGGAAAAACTTTTATGATCACGCCATTTTCGTTTCTATACGGTGAATTAGTTATTGTAAAAGTTGCATTTTTCCTGGCTGAGGAGTTTCCTCCTAGCGCTACAAAAGTATTAAAGGTAAAATCGTACCGGCCGCCCAAATCGCCCAAAAAAGTATATTGACCGCAATCGCTTATCAAATTATTTTCAGCTTTTATGTAGGCTGAGTAACTCAATAAACCTACAGCGCCCATGTCAAAAATTTTAGTTTGGGACAATGTTAGTTTTGGATTGGTATTACTTGCCAATGAATCAACTCTAATTCCAACAAATCCATTTTTTATGATTGTACCGGTTATTTTATTGTTTATGCTAGTTGATAAAAGATGAATTCCGTTCCATTGATTCGAAACTTCTTTGTATAAATCATCTAATCTATCGCCTTGTAAAACCACAGGATTATCAACCGTTCCCGCTATGTTTAAAGTTCCTGCCACATAGATGGTTGAATTATTATGATTGTATATTTTTACACCAGGATTAATGGTTAAAGTAACTCCTTTTTCAACCAAAATATCATCGTAAATTACATATGGTTTTGAGTCAGACCAAGTAGTATTTGCCGTAAATGTCTCCTCTTTATAGTAATTGGCATTTAAAGCGTACGACAATAAAACCACATTTTGTTTATTTCCATTGGTATTGAAAATTAAATTTTCAGCTACCGAAAACTCATCCACCAAATCGGGTTTTATGTATGATTGAATAAAAATATAAACACTGTCTTTACCTCTAATTTCTAAATTTTCTATTTGCTGTAAATTACCAGAACCCGGAATTCCATCGGCATTTAATTTAAATACACTTAACAAGTTTCCTTCCAATTCAATGGTAGTTTTTACAGCGTTATCGTTAGGATTTGAAACAATCAATCGCAGAGTAATAGACTTTGGAGTTGATAATGAATTGGTATCTTTTAGGGAAAATATAGTATCAAAATCAACCGTATCCGTACTAAAATTTAATGTTACAGGTGCAGAAGTAAAAACTTCGTCTTTCCTACAGCTTCCTATAATAAAACTTACAACTATTAACAATAAAATGTATCTCATTTCTTTTTTATAATATTTTTTAAATTGAATACCTATCAATTATCCATTGCGGAACTTTTTCTGACCTACCAGTATTTGAATTGATCATGGTGTAAATAAAATAACCCGTGCAACTTTCTTTTCCATTGGTTTTTTTTATTTCAAAACAAACTTTACAACTGTTTCCTTCCATGCTTTCAAGCCAAGTAAATATATGGCAAGTTTCGCCTAAAAGCAACGAACGTTTATACTCAATAAAAGTACTTTTTATAACCCAAGTAAAACCTGTTTTTATAAATTCGTCCATACTCATTTGATAGCA
>JBIILW010000307.1:0-3014 GCA_044338265.1 Bacteroidia bacterium
TAAATTTGCAATGATAATTGATGCGTTAGGCAATGATTTTGTAACCAAGTAATCCACTCCTTCTAAGTTTGATAGTGCATCTTCTATTTTTCGGGAAACTGAATTCTCTACTTCATTTGGTTCCGCTCCAGGATATACAGTTTTAATTACCACAACTGGCTGATTAAAGTCGGGCATTAATTCATAACTTAAGTTTTTATATCCTATAAAACCCAAAAGAGTAAATACACTAAAAAGTACTATGATTAACGATGGACGTTTGATTGAAATTTCTGTTATATTCATTTTTAGAGGATTTTATTTAATTGAAACATTTGCATTTTCAAAAAGATTGATAAAACCATTTGTTACCATTACATCGCCTACTTTTAAACCACTTTTTACAACAGATTTATTATTCATTTTTTTCAATACAATGATGTTTTGTAAAACAGCTTTTCCGTTTTTTACTAAATATACTTGCGGTTCATTGGCAGAGCCAATAATTGCTGACGATGGAATGACAATAGCTTGTTCATTTGTTTTTTTTTTTATGCCCAAAATATTGGATGATATTTTACCAAACATGCCTGATTTTATTTTTAAATCTGCTGTATTTTTTACCGTAAATTGAATAGGAAAACTACTTCCTATATTGGCTTTACTTCCTATCATTATAGATTTTCCTGTTATAGAAATTTGGTTATATGCATCTGTTAAAATTTGGTAGTTTTGGTTTAGTTGGAATAAACTTAATTCTTGTTCTGGAATATTTACTGTAAACTTTAAACTTGCTATATCCGATATTTGAAGCAATGGATTTCCTGGTGCTGCAAAGGCTCCTTCTTCACTTAATTTGGCGGTAATTATTCCATTAAATGGCGCTTTTATTGTTGTTTTATTTATTTGTTCTAACAAAGTAGCTTTTTGAACTTTTGCTGCTTTTAAGCCTAACGCTGCTTTCTCTAGTTGTATTCCTTGAATGGCATCTGATTTTGCTAAAATGGTATAACGATTCACATCAGCAACTAAGCCTTCCAACTGCACTTCTATGGTTTGTAATTGTAATTTTAATAACGAATTGTCTAGTTGAATCAATGCTTGACCTTTATATACTTGATCGCCTAAATCAACCATTACTGTATTTATTTTTCCTTGAATTTCTGCACTTATTTTTGTTTCTTTATTGGGTTCAAATGTTCCTGAATATAATATTTCATCAGCAATATTTCCTAATTTTATGGTTTCTGTTTGAACATTTATTGCTTGTTCTTTATCGTAATTATATACTTTTTGAACAGCAGTTTCTTTATTGCTTTTTAGTTTAATTACTACAATGGCCACCATTGCAATCCCTGCAATAATTCCGATTATTTTTTTTAAATTCATCTCTTTATTTTGTTATTCGTTATTTGTAATTTCTAATTTTTTATTGATAAGTTTCCTGTTAATTTCTTAAGCTCCAAATTTGCCTTCATGTAATCTATTATTGAAGTTAGGTTGGTTTGCTGCGCTTCTCGCAATGAATTGTCTGCTATCAAAATATCGGAAATATTTGCTGTTCCTTCTTTGTGTTGTAATAAAGTTTGATCGTATATTATTTGGGCTAATTGCATTTGTTCTTCGGTAGTTTTAACCGATTTTATAGCCACTATTAGTTGCATTTTTGCATTTTGAATTTGCATGTTGTTTTGCTCCGACACTAAATTTATTTGCATCTCACTGTTTTGTAGTTCTAGTTTTTTATGATTTATTTTTCGTTGAATAACTGTTCCATTAAATATTGGATAGTTTAATTGAATGCCAGCAAATCCTATTGGAAAAAACTTTAAAAATTCGTTTGGTTGTTTATCATAACCAAAACCTGTAGTTCCATAAGTTCCAAATAGATTGATTGATGGAATATATTTCGATTTTTTCAAGGTACTTAACTCACTATTTATTATCCTACTTTGTACTTTCGATATGTTTATATCAAAACTATTTGAATAGGTAATTTCTGTATTTTCTTTACTGTTATTTTCAAATATTATATTGTTTTCAACTATTATACTTTGTTCTATTGCAATTCCCATTGCAAACTTTAAGGCATTTAATACTTGTTCTTGTTTGCTGTATATACTTTCTCTTTGCGTATTTAATTGTGCTTGTTGTAACTTTATTTTATTTACATCGGTTCCCTTTGCTAAAAGCTGATCTTTTAATAATTGAATATTTTTTAAAAGTTTGTTTGCATTCACCAAATTCCCATCTATAAATTCCAATTGATGTTTTAATATTTGAGCATTATAGTAAAGATTTGAAATATCGAAAAACAACTGTTCTTCTGTTTTCCAATATTGTAATTTGCTTAATTCCGATGCAATTTTTGATGTTTGAATGACCCCATAAACTTGCGAATTATATAAAGGCATTGTCAATGTTAAGTTTGCATTTATATTATGCGGAACGCCAAATTGAGCTTCTTTAAATTTTCCTTCTGGTCCACCAAATATAGAAAGTGGCATTAACTGATAAGGTAAATTTGTAAAATATTTGTACTCAGCATTTGCATTTATTTTAGGTAATAAATTTGCTTTAGCTTCTTTATTTTTTTGTTCGCCTATGGCAATATTATTTCTGCCCATTTTCAAGTTTTTATTATAAACCTGAGCTGAATCTATACACTGTTTTAAAGTAAAAACTTGTGCATTTGTTGCGTTAATTACTATTGCCAAAAGCAATGTAATAATTGTTTGTTTGTGAATATTTACTAACTTCATTATGAAATTTTTTTAGGTGTTGTTTTCGAAATTTTAAAATGCGAGATAAAAGTAAAAAGGATGGTAATTGATATTCTAAATATCATAGCTCCAATTGTTTTAATTTCATAAATTCCTCCTGAGTAAACGTGAATAATTAATCCAATAAATCCAATTAAGAGTAAAATACCAGAGGCAGCTAAAACTTTTGTTGTCCATTTTTTTTCTGTAAATAATCCATAAGCCGAAAACAAATAGGTAAATCCAACTATAAAATTTGTTGCCACAACAAAC
>JBIILW010000308.1:0-3010 GCA_044338265.1 Bacteroidia bacterium
ACCATAAGTAGAAGGATAAGTAACCATTAAACAAGCTAAATTGTCTTTGTGTTCAATGGCTTTTGCCCTAATATCTTCAATGTCGATATAACCGTTTTCTAAAGTTTTGGTTACAATAACTTTCATACCAGCCATAATTGCACTTGCAGGATTTGTTCCATGTGCCGATGATGGAATCAAAGCAATATTTCTATGCGATTCACCTTTTGCTTTAAAATATTCTCTTATGGTCATTAAGCCCGCATACTCGCCTTGTGCGCCAGCATTTGGTTGTAAAGAAATACCAGCAAAACCAGTTACTTGTTTCAAATATTCCGATAATTCATTGAATATTTGTGTGTAACCAGCTGCTTGATTTCTAGGAATAAATGGATGTAAAACACTGAATCCAGCATAAGTTACCGGAATCATTTCGGCTGTTGCATTTAATTTCATGGTGCAACTTCCTAAAGCTATCATGCTTTCGCAAAGCGATAAATCTTTTGATTCTAATAATTTAATATAACGTAACATTTCATGCTCGCTGTGGTGTGAATTAAACACAGGATGTGTCATAAAATCAGATGTACGAGCAAACGATGAATCAAAGTTAAATGATGAATGATTCAATGAAATATTTTTGCCAGTTAGGCAATTTAATAATTCAGTAATTCCTTCTAAAGTATGCGTTTCATCTATTGAAATTGAAATGTGTTGATCGTTAATTTTATTAATATTGATTTCAGCATTTACACAAGTAGCTATTGCAGCGTTAGCATTGCCAACGGCAACAGTAATGGTATCGAAATAATTTTTATTTACTACAGCATGACCATTTTCGTTTAAGGCATTTGCCAACGTTTTGGTTAATCCATGTACTCTTCCTGCTATATTTTTTAAGCCATCAGGACCATGATAAACGCCATACATACTTGCCATAATCGACAATAATACTTGTGCAGTACAAATGTTTGAAGTTGCTTTTTCACGTTTTATATGTTGCTCACGTGTTTGCAATGCCATGCGCAATGCAGAATTTCCTTGGCTATCAATAGAAACACCAATTAACCTACCAGGCATTTGACGTTTGTAAGCATCTTTAGTGGCAAAGAAACCAGCATGCGGTCCACCATAACCCATTGGTACACCAAAACGTTGAGAAGTTCCAACCACAACATCGGCACCCCATTCGCCTGGAGGCGTTAATAAAGTTAAGCTTAAAATATCGGCAGCAACGGATACTAAAATATTGTTTTCTTTGGCATTTGCCATGAATTTACTGTAATCAAATATTTCACCATTTGAAGCAGGATATTGAATCATTGCACCAAAATAAGTATTGTCTAATTGAGCAGTTTCGTGGTTACCAATTACTATTTCTATGCCTGTAGGTTCAGCTCTTGTAATTAATACGTCAATGGTTTGTTTGAAGCAAAGTTCAGAAACAAAAAATTTATTTGCAGTTTCATTTTTACATTCAGCATGCATTAAGCTCATGGCTTCTGCAGCTGCAGTAGCTTCGTCTAATAAACTGGCATTTGCTATTTCCATTCCAGTAAGGTCAATGATCATTGTTTGGTAATTTAACAATGCTTCTAACCTACCTTGGGCTATTTCTGGTTGGTAAGGAGTGTAGGCAGTATACCAATTTGGATTTTCGAAAATGTTACGTAAAACCACATTTGGTGTATGAGTTCCATAATAACCTTGACCAATAAAGTTCTTATAAATTTTATTGTTTTCAGAAATTGCTTTTAACATGCTTAACAATTCCATTTCTGTTAATGCCGTTGGCAATTTCATACGTTCTTTTAAGCGAATATGTGCCGGAATTGTTTCGTCTATTAATTGATCAATTGAACTAACACCTATGGTTTTAAGCATGGCTGCAGTGTCTTTTCTCATTGGCGAATTATGGCGATAAACAAATTCGTCTTTATGGTTTGTTTTTATTTGCATGTGAATTTTTTTTAAATTTTTTTGTCAAATGTACTTTTTACTATGTAAATATATAAATGATTAAGGTCAAAAATTTTTACATAAAAAAACCTGTTTCAATCAAATTGAAACAGGTTTTAAAATATTATTTTTTATGAAATTATGGTTTTACATTTCCATTTGAATCAGTTACTGTAGCAGCCGATGCAGGAGGAGGAGTTGCAGGCATTGCTGTAGTTCCTTCTATATTATCTTTTATTCTACTTTCAGTTCCAGTAACTTCTTGTTCACCACTTGGACGAGCAAAGTTGGAAGCTAAACTTAAAACTATTAACGCAATGGCTAATATCCAAGTAGCTTTTTCTACCACATCCGTACTTCTATTAGCTCCCATAATTTGGTTTGGAGCTGAAAAATTAGCAGCAATTCCGCCACCTTTAGGATTTTGAATTAAAACTACTAAAGTAAGTAGTACGCAAACGATAATGATTAGGATTAGAAAAAATATCATAGTTTTAGTTAATGTGGTGTTCGGTTTTTATTTTATTTATTAGGGTTGCGAAATAAGCATTTTTATGTGGATATATCAAACATAATTTTTCATAAGTTAAAATTGATTTTTTTATCAATCCTTGTTTTAAATAAATCCTTGCTAATGTTTCACTTACAATTTCATCTTTTTCCTCTGCACTATTTTTTGCAACAGTTGTTGGATTAAAAAACTCAGTTTTTGGTCGAGAAATACTTGGATTTTCTCGCATAAATTTGTCTAAAATGTTATCAATTTCATTTTTTGAGGTTTCACTTTTAACATTTATTGTTTCATTTGTGGGAAGTGATTCTATTTCCTTAGCAGGTAAAGGAATATAAACCGATGAAAACGAATTTTCAAATAAATTATTATCTATTGTATAGTTATTAAAATCTACTTCTATTTCACTTTCATCAGAATCCGCTATAGTAGGTTTGGTTTCAAAATGGCTATTAAACAAAGGATCAAAAACAGGAGTTTCATAATTTGGTATTAAACCTTCTTTTTTATCATATATAATATACGATTTTTCTTCCTCTACCTCAATTGCATTTAATGCTT
>JBIILW010000036.1:0-11065 GCA_044338265.1 Bacteroidia bacterium
CTGCCTTGACTAGTATTGGTATAATCACTATTGCTTTTATTGTCTAAAAATGCTCCCGCAAATAAACGAATGGTGGCTGTTTTTCCTTTATCTTTATATAAAATTCCTTGCGTAAAATCGGCACTTATTCTTCCAAAAGTGTAGTTTATAGTACCTATCTGTAAATTAACGTTTGCACTGCTAGGAAATGTTTTCAAATCGTGTTTAAAACGATGCGTAATATCAAAAGCAGAAATTGATTGATTGTCCCAATTATTGAAGTAACCACTGTTTTGTTTATTTTCTAAAACAGTTACATGACGCATTTTTAAAACATTGCTGAATAAACTTCTTTCCGTTTTTTGGTTAAAATGTAATTCAATATAAGGCTCAAATTTTTCATACGTTGAATTCATGGAATAATCCATTACAACACCATTTAACCAAAACCCTTTTTGAACTAAACCTATTGAAGCAAAACGTGACATGTTCAAACCAATCTTTACTTTTTTATAAGTAGTGCCATGTTGAGGGAAAATATTTTTTGCTAAGTTTAAATATCCGTTCCAATCGTTGGTGGTAAAGCTGTATAAAGGTGTAAAACTTATTTCGGTTTTTGGCAATGGAAATACATCGTTGCTTAAATGAACACCCAACATACTGTGATTATAATTGTTCCAAGCATAAAGCGGAATGCAAAATATTTGTTGCTTATTCGGGTTTTCTAAAGCGGGTAAAAAACGAATGGTGAATGGTTTTTTCAATGAATTGTTTTGACGGTATAGGTCAATGGTATTATTGTATTCATCAATCATTAAATTTTGGATTTTGTCCCGCTTTTGCGGGATTGGATTTTGGATTGGAAAGCTTTTTGTTCCATTAAAACCAATTACTTTTGTTGTCAAACTTTCATTTGAATCAGCATTAATTCTTGTGTAGGAAATTGGAACAACCAAACCAGTTTTATTTCTGATTGTCACAATATCTTTTTTACGACCAACAATTTTATAATCCAACTTTTGTGTAGAACCCAAAATGTCATCAAAAAACCAATTTAAATCTTTGCCTGTAAAATCTTCGCAATGGTTTCTAAAATCGTTTGGTAACGGATGTTTGAACTTCCATTTTTCGTAGTAAGCATGCATCATGGCATCAAAATTTTCATTACCCAAATAGTTTTGTAGCATATAAAAACTCAAAGGGTTTTTGGCGTAAATAATAGCACCATAGTTAAAATCAGTATAATCAGTAGCAGGTAAATTTCCTGATTGATCTTCATTTTTTCTTGCAGAAATTGCATACAGCAATCGTGCTTGTCCAAATCCGGAAATGTCAAGGTTAAACACATCTTTTAGCACATCTTTTTTCTTGCCATTTTTAGCAATATCATCATCTATTTTTTCTTGCGTGCAACGGCTTTCATAATAAGTATTTAGGCTTTCGTCCATCCAAGGATGCTCGCGTTCATTGCTGCCCAAAATTCCGTAAAACCAGTTATGTCCTACTTCATGTATAATGGTGGTTCTATCTATGCTTGCACAATTGGTAATGGTTGGATATTCCATTCCGCCCCCAGCTTCCAGAGGTGTTATAACCACTTGCGCCAAATTGTAAGGATAATTTCCAATATGCTCAGAGTAATATTTTACCCCTTCATTGATATAATCAACGCCAAAAGCATTGATGTTTTTTGCAAACAACCATGTTTCAATTGTTTTACCATTTTGCAAAGCAATCTCACCCTTTTTCACATTGAATTCTTTACTTGCAAACCATGCAAAATCGTGAACAGAATCCTGAATATAACGCAATGTTTTAAACGCATTACTTGAAATAGGCGCAACTTCATATTCTGTACTGGGCTTGGTAGCCAATGTATTTAAAAATAGCTTTTCTTCTTCGTTTTGTAAATTGCCAGTGGCAGCCACCACATAATTTTTAGGAATTGTTATGCTTACATCAAAACTACCAAATTCGCTATAAAACTCACCTTGGTCTAAATATGGAATTGGATTCCAGCCGTTCACGTCAAAAACAGCAGGTTTTGGAAACCATTGCGTAATGCAATACAGCTGTTTTTCGTGGCCCATTCGGCTATAAACTTTTGGTAAAAACACATAAAAAGGCGTGTTGATAGTTATGTTCTGTCCTGGTTTTAGTGGTTCATTTAAGGTGAGTAAAGCGATGTCAACATCATCGGTCAATTTCCAGTTTATTTTGGCATTATTTACCATAAAATTTAAACTGTCAATGCTTCCTTGCTCTTCGGGTTTGGCAAAGTAAAAATCAGTTTTACCATTTTCCAAATGTTGCTTTGCAAAAGCAGTATTTCTATTGCTATAAGCATTTGGCCATAAATGCATGTAAATTTCAGTTAATTCCTTTGGTGAATTATTGGTGTAAACCATGCTGATATTTCCTATCAGAGTATTGTTTTCATCATTTAGTTTCACTTCTATTTTATAGGAAACATGTTGCTGCCAATTGGCTTGATTTAATTTATTAAATCTGTTCTGAGCAAAAACTATAGTTGTAATAAAAAGAAGGAAAACGAGTGAAAATAGTTTGTTCATAATGGGTATTATTTTTTATTTTTAACAAGAGTTCAAATATTTGTAAAATAACTGAATGGAAAAAGACCATTTAAATAATTTATGAACTTATATTTGCAGCATTAATTTTGGATAAGCCGATGATGGAAAGTGATGATTTTTTAAGTGAAGATGTGAGTAACGATGTGCAGCGGTATGAAAAAATGCTGCGCAATAAAACCAACGAATACTTTGACACAGAATCACTTGAAGGAATTATTGATTTTTATATTCAAACTAATAATATAAAAAAAGCATTTGAAGCAGTAAACTATTCTTTAGGTTTATATTCGCTTCACGGTGAGTTTTTATTACAAAAATCCGAGATTTATATTTTAACCGAGCAATTTGAAAACGCATTAGACGCGCTGGAATCGGCAGAAAAGCTTGAACCATTTAATCCTGATTTACACTTACTAAAAGGCGAAACTTATATTCATTTAAAACAATTTTTAGATGCCAATGAAAGTTTTGAAACTGCACTTCAACACACAGATGAGCGTTTGGATATGCTTTTTGAAATTGCTTATATTTACGAGGATTCTGACTTATATGTTCAAGCCATTGAATATTTTCAAATATTAATAAGCGAGTTTGAAGATATTGATCAAACATATTACGAAATTGGGCATTGTTATAATCAGTTAGGCGATTATGCAAAAGCGATATTTTACTATAAAAAACTAATTGATAACGATCCATACAGCACCACAGCTTGGTATAACTTGGGTATTATTTATTATAAACAAGAAAGTTTTATAGAAGCTTTAGATGCCTATGAATTTTGCTTGGCAATAGATGAAGAATTTGCAGCAGCAAAATTTAACAAAGCCAATGTTTTGGTAGAGTTAGAGCGTTATGAAGAAGCAATTTCTGCTTATAAAGCTGCCATTGAAGAAGATGGCGCCGACAGCATTGTTTATTGTAATTTGGGGGGTTGTTACGAGCGCATGAACTTAAACGAAGAAGCACGAATTAACTACAGACATGCTACTGATTTAAATCCAAATATAGCGGAAGCATGGTTTGGAATTGGGTTAACTTACGAAAAGGAAAACAAGAACAAAGAAGCACTTACTTTTTACCATAGGGCTTGCATGATAGAAGAAGATAATGCTGAATATTTATTGGTGCTTGGCGAAACGCAATACCGATTAAATCAAATAGAAAACTGTGAGGAAACTTATGCTAAATTAGTAGAATTAGACGCCACCATGTTTGAAGCATGGCTTGATTGGAGTTTTGTAAAATTCTCGAAAGGGGAATTACGTGAGGCGTTAGACATGATAACTGAAGCTTTAAAAATTAATTATGATTGCCATCAATACCATTACCGATTGGTGTGTTATTTATATGAAAACGGACAAATAGAAGAAGCAAAAAAGCATTTAGAAATTGGTTTATTACTTTGCTTTGACGATTACTTTTTGATTTATGAAATTTCCCCAAAATTACAACAAGCAACGGCACTTACCGAAATAATAGAAAGCTACAGAAACAGCTAAAAAGAATTACTCAAACGAACTTTTTTCAGCGCGTTCAATTACATCCCAACTGTGGTCGCCCAATAGTTTAACGGTTGCTATGTATTTTCCCAATGGTTTACTTCTTCCCCATTCGTTTTTACCAATAATTGAAAGCTTGTAATGATCGTCTTTTTCGTATAAATGATAAACTTGATTTACAACAGGTGTAAACCTAAAATCACTTTGATAAATGTGTTCTGAAATCTTTAAGCGTGATTCAATTTCTCGAACTTGAGTCATGATTAAATCCGCTTGTCGTTTTAGCAACAATATTTCCTGATCAGCATAGTGGTTCATAGCTTCCACTGCATTTGCCTTTATTTTATTTTTATCTTCAGGCCTAATTACTGGTGAACCAATGCTTAATGGAATTGGCGATAAATTTGCCGGTCCACTGTAACTTTCTTCTTGTGTATTACTTTCTGTCATTTATAACCATATAAAGCAACAACAACAATAAAATGTTTTAAAAAAACAAAACATTGTTATTTATTAGTGCAAATTGTTTGCTGTATTTTGAAAAGCTGCTTTTTTAAAAAGGAGCATTCAAACAAAACCTACTAAGTATATTTATCGTTGAACTTAATTTTTAAATCAGTGGCTATTTGTTTTACTTCTTGTTCTTGGCTTTTATCACAAATTAAAAGCACATCAGGCGTATCCACTATAATAAGGTCTTTTACTGATTTTAAAGCAATAATTTTTCCATTTAAACTTTCCGATTTATTTACCAAACAACCCTCTACATTATACATAAAAACGTGTTTTCCTTTCACCGCATTATTGTTTTCATCTTTTGGCGAAATATCATATAATGAAGTCCAGGTTCCCAAATCGCTCCACCCAAATTCACTCGGAATGACGTATACGTTTTGGGCTTTTTCCATAATGCCATAATCAATGCTAATGCTTTTGCATTGCTCATAAAACGCCCTAATGGTTTCCGCTTCATTTTCGGTAAAGAAACTTTGCGCAGCATTTTCAAAAATATCGTATTGCTCAGGTAAATTTTGCTTAAAAGCCTTTTTTATAGAAGAAACGGACCAAATGAAAATACCAGCATTCCATAAAAAATCACCACTGTCAATAAAAGTTTTGGCGATTTCTAAAGTTGGTTTTTCGGTAAATGTTTTTACTTTATGAATATTTTCTTCCTCGCCGTTTTCTAGGTATTGAATATAGCCATAACCAGTATCGGGGCGGCTTGGCATAATTCCTAATGTAACCAACGAAGGATTTTTGTGGGCATAATTTAATCCTTGTTCTACATAATCTAAAAACTTGGCTTCATCTAAAATTAAATGATCGCTAGGCGCTACAATACAAGCTGCATGTGTATTTAATTTATGAATCTTAGCACTTGCATAAGCTATACAAGCGGCAGTATTTTTGGCAGTTGGTTCACCTAAAATTCTATCAAAAGGCATGTTGGGTAACTGGTCTTTAACCAATTGAATGTATGCAACATTGGTAACTATAAAAATGTTTTCGGGTAAAAATGCTTTTAAAAACCTATCGTAGGTTTGTTGCATTAAAGTTTTTCCTGTTCCTAATATATCTAAAAATTGTTTTGGGTAGGTACTTCTGCTTGCAGGCCAAAATCTACTTCCAATTCCACCCGCCATAATAATGGCATAATTGTTTTTGTTTTTTTCCATTTATTTGAAAATCAATAGTTAACTCCAATCATTAATCAGCGCTAATTGCGGCGCAAATTACATTTATTTTAAAAATTATATAATAAATTTTTGTTACATCATTTCAAGCAGGAAAACAAAAAAGCCTTGTTGTTTCACTTGAATTTATATATTTGTTATTATAAACAATCAAATATGAAGAAATTTATTCTAATGAGTGCGCTACTTTCTACCATGTTTTCTTGCACAAAAGAAGCAACAAAAGCAGTAGTGCCAAGCAACGAAAAAATAATTGAAATTCAAACCAATTTTGGAAATATGTATATGTGGCTTTATAAAGAAACGCCTTTGCATAGAGCTAATTTTTTAGCATTGGCCGACACAAATTATTTTGACAACACTACTTTCCATCGTTGTGTTACTAATTTTGTAATTCAAGGAGGCGATCCAAATTCAAAAGATTCAGATTCGTTGAATGATGGTTCTGGCGGACCAGGATTTACCATTCCCGCAGAAATAAACACAACAAATTCAAAGTTAACACACACTTTCGGAGCAGTAGGAGCGGCCCGAATGGGCGATGCTACAAATCCATTGAGGGCATCGAGCGGCTCACAGTTTTATATCGTAATTCCTACAGCGGGAACACCCAATTTAAATGGTGCTTATACTGTTTTTGGAAGAATTATAAAAGGAATGGATGTAGCAGCAACAATAGTTAAGCAAACAAAAGACGCAAATAACCGTCCAATTGTAGACATAAAAATGGATGTTAATATTTTAGATAAATCATTGGCAGAAATGGAAACAGAATATAATTTTGTTCCATAGAACAATAAAAAACTATCAAAAAAAAGCCTGAACTCAATTATTGAGTTCAGGCTTTTTTTATTTTACTAGTTTCAAGGTTTTATTTATTCCCTCGCCAACTATATTGATGAGATAAACACCGTTTACCAAGTGGTTGGTTTCAAACAGAATTGAATTATTGCCCGGCAAAACTTCCAGTTTTTTATTTTCAATTATTTTACCTGAAACATCAATTATTTGCACGGTTATTTCTCCTTTTGCTAAAGCGGCAAAGTCTATATTTAACTTATCCTTAAACGGATTTGGGTAAACAAAAACAGGTTCATTATTTCCAATATCTTTTTTAACAATAACAGCATTTGAATAAATGATTGCACCGTTAAAATCAATTTGCTTTAAGCGATAAAACAAGGTAGAAACATTTGTTTTTTCAAATGCATTTGCATCCACCAAATTGTAATTGTTTACCAAAGTGCTATTGCCTGCACCCTTAACGAAACCAATTTTTTCAAAGGTTTTTCCATTTATTGAACGTTCAACATCAAAACCTTTATTATTTATTTCTTCCCCAGTACTCCAGTTTAAATCAACATTGGTTTTCACCAATCGTGCATTGAACTTTAAAAGTTTTACTGGCAATGGATTGTTATTATCCGTTCCTGTATAAATATAGTCAATGTAAAAATTTCCTGGTAATGTTATCATATTTCTGATTGTATCAACCGAGCTACTTGAGGAAGTAAAAGGAGTCCAAGAAGAAAAAGAAGTGGTATCTTTAGTTGCAGCTTTTATAACTGTTTCTGAAGGAACTCTTCCTAACCATTCGTTTTTATAATATTGGTTTACAGTAAAGTTATAAAAACCATAAATGCCAGCTGTTTGAGTATAATAATACATATAATTATTGGCTAAAGTATCAATATAATTAGGCCTAACACCCGAATAACGCCTTACAGACACACTGGTTGGAACCAAGGAGTAAGTGTCCCATTTAATTGAAGCAACGGTATCGCCAGCAAACATAAATATTTGTGTAGAATCGGGTGCCAACTGCGCATTATTTGTTAATGCAGCAGGAGGAACAGATGTTGGTGTAAACTCGTAAGCACCCAAATCAGGAACACCTTGAGTTACGTTTTGTGGTCTAGGGTTTCCTAAAATATCATAATTATTACCTGCAATAAAAGTTCCGTGTCCGTTAATTGCCCAAGCATTTGAATCAAGTGGATTTGGAACTAAATTCGTATTACTGGTATAGCCAGGTTTGTATGAAATAGAATTCTTTTCAAAAGCAGAAGCATTTCTCCAAGCATAAATGTTTAAATGAGTAATTGCAGGAGTGGCCACGTTTACTAAGTTTGGACTAGCACTGTGCAAATTATTATAATTACTGTTTAAATATAAAGTATTGTAAACATATAAAGAGGCAACGGTTATAGCAGTTCCAGTAGCGTTATTGCTAAAAATATTATTTCTTAATACCACAGTAGTTCCTGTACTAGAGGTAAACTGTGTGTAACAAGCATAATTAGTACTTGTTCCTGTACTATTTCCAATTACACTATTATTAAACACATTCATATACGTACATGACGACATATACATGCCATAATAAGTACTTGTATAGCCACCAGAAATGGTATTATTTCTAATGTTTCCAAGTAATGTAGCCGTACCATTAACCGATGACATATAAATACCTGAAGTACCTACAGCCGTAATTTTATTTCTCAATATTTCAAAAGCATTTGTACTATTTATAAAATAAATTCCATAGCCGGATGAAAATGAACTTCCATTTATTACATTATCTCTTACTTTAATATTTGAAGTAAAACTTAATGCAATGGTCATGTAGTAACAGTTTGTGAAAATATTATTATCAATAAAACTACTATCAATATTTTGAGTTAATGAACTGCCATAAAAATACATTCCATAAGAACCATTGGTAAATGTATTATTGGTAAAAACGTTGAATTTACCTGATATGCCATTTGCAAAAATTAAAGCCGCACTAGAACTAGTAGATGCACCCACAGGTGATAAAATTTTACAATTTGTAACGGTATCGTTCGAAATGGTACCTGAATATTCTATTACTATTGAGTTGGTAGAATTTAAAGATTGTAGTTTTAAATTTTTAAAACTAACAAAAGACGCTGATGCTAATTTAACAACGTAATTATTAGAAGTTCCTGAGTTAAATGATAATGTAACTGAATCGGCATTTGCAGCTTGTGATTGGAAAGTAATCGTATTTATAGTTGATGACCCTGGAATATATCCTAATAAAAATTGTTCGTTATAAGTTCCACTAATTACATCAAAAACTGTTGGTCCTGTTCCCGAAATACCGCCACAATTTAAAACATTGGCTACTTCATTAAATGTTTGAAAACTGCCACCAACACCAATGGTATAATTACCCACTGCTAAAGGCGTACAAAATGTTTTAGAAATAGTATCATTTGTTGCATTGCTGTCAACCGTAAAATTTGGCGCATCAACCCAAGCACGTAGGTTATTTGTTCCTGATACAAAAGTTAATTGATTGGTACCAGTAAATGTAACAGTATCGATACTACATGCACCTAAAGTACCCGACCATAAAATGGTGCTTGCATTACTTCCACCTAAGGAAACAGTAACATTCATGGAAGTTAGCGTAGAGGTTCCTGAATTTTTAATAATTACTTTTACGTCTTGAGCTCCGCTCGATAAAGGATAGCTTACCGGCTGAATAAATGCTGTAACAGAGGCATCAATGGCCAATCCGCCTAAACCTTCTGCACATCCAATTTGAGGTGGATTTGGCCTTGTTAAACCATTGATGTCTTTTAAAGTATGAACCGAAATTTGTCCTTTTTGACAAATATTACCTGGTTTTGGATCAGCAACAGAAGCTAATCTTGGATCTTCCATGGTAGAATTTAAGTTAAATCCACCACCACCAATGAAATTAGCTTTGGTATAAGTTGATGATAAAATGGTGGCGATGTTCAAACTTGTAGTAGAGTTTTTCATAAACACATTATAATCACAACTATCAACGTTTGCACCGGTAGATATAAAGCATAAGCCAGTAGAATTTGCTGCTTGCAAAGCAATAATGTTGTTTTTATATCTACATCCTGTACCAGCGGATGCTCCTAAATTTATTCCGTTTCCACCAGCTACATTCATTAAAACAGTGTTGTTTAAAACAAACATATTTCTTGGCTGACCCATATCCATTCCGTAACTTGTAGTATTAGAAAAAGTTGGTTTAAAATAGTTATTAGCCACCACCGTTGGATATAAAGTATTGGTATTTGAATTGTTCGATTGGAAATGAATTCCATATTGACCACAATTTTCAAAAATATTGCCCATTAATTTATAAGATTGAATACCAGAAGAAGAACCATTGCAATGATGCATTCCTTTGCTAGCAGTATTTCCAACAGCCATTTTTATATAGTTTGATTCAAGCAAATAACCATTACTCGATGAAGCTCCAATTCCAGTTGCAAAAGCATTTTCAATGGTGTTCCATCTTACATAAAAGTTATGTGGAATACTTGTATTACTGGTTGAAGACAAGAATATTCCAATGTTTCCGCCTGAAATATAGTTGGAGTCAATAAAAATATTAAATGCAGTTCCAGATGCAGATGAACAACCACTTCCTGTAGATGAAAGATTAGAGTTAGTAGCTGCAAGTCCTCTGGTAGTAGTTGAAGAAGCATTGCTTACCAAAACCGAACATTGTTTGATAATAATATTGTTAGCAGCTAAATAAAAGTGTACCCCAATTCCGTTTGTTCCAAGCGACTTAATGGTAATATTTTTAAAAGTAATAAAACTTGAACTATTAAACCTTAGCGTATGAGCATTGGTAGAACTGGTGGCTGTATTTTGCATGATGCGAGTTGCAACATTTCCAAAACCTCCATCAAATGTAATGGTATTAGTGGCCGATGCGCCTGTAATGGCCGTAATGTCAACTGCTTCAACATAAGTACCTTGTAAAACATCAAAAATTACTGGACCTGAAACGCCAAAGGTTCCGCTATTTGACGGACCGGCATCGCTTCTTACTCCTGAGCCAGTCATGTAAGTTATGGCCGATGAAAAGTTAAGAAAAACAGTGGTACTTGCAGTTCCCGCAGAATCAATAGTGTAAGAGCCACTCAGCTGAGTAGCATAAATTTTAGAACTGATTGACAATGCAATTGCCAAAACAATTAGTTTGAATGTAAATTTTAATTTGTAAATTTTTTCCATAGTTTTTAGTTTTGAATTGTTAAAAATTTATTGTGTTGGAATTATAAAAGAAACGCAAAATACTAGGCTTGTTTTTTTTATTAAAGAACAAATATTTGAGTAAAAATAATGCGTTACATAAAAATAATATTATTGAAATTCAAATGTATAAATATATTTCAAAACACAATGTCATATTTTTGAGTAACAAAAGAGGTTTTTAAACAAGATAATTTAGCTAAAGTTTGCAGATTTTCTTTGTGCGGGATTTCAG
>JBIILW010000309.1:0-2974 GCA_044338265.1 Bacteroidia bacterium
CCAATAATCCAAACACAATACCTGCTAGCAGTAATAGCAAGGCAAATGCAAAAAATAATTTACCAAAATTTATTTGTTTAATCATTTTCGTTCTATCATTCCGTTGTTATAAATTGTAAAATTATTATAATCAGCCCTACCACTTTGATTGGTTTGTTTAAAAAATTCCATCAAATCTGATAATTCCTTTTCCGATAAATGATAAGCAGGCATGGCATCATTTCCTGTTAATATTACTGCCTTTATTACTGCTTCTCCTTTATTATTTGCTGAATAAATATTTGTTAAATCAGTTCCTAAATATCCACCTAATCCATAAAATTGATGACAACTTTGGCAATTGTATTTTTGCCAAACTAATCTGCCGTTAATGGCTTTTTCAATATTAATATTCGCTTCGGTTTTAGCATATATTGGATGTATATAAATGCTAAAAGAATAAATTAAAAAACTTAAGCTTAAAACTATAAAAATATGGATTGGTTTTATCTTCATTTTTTTAAAACGATTTATCAATTTTTATCCTAACATCTACTGCCACTAATTCCTTCATATTTCCTCTGAATGGATTAATATCTAATTCTGAAATTTCGGGTGCAAGACTTACCAATGAAGCTATTCGCATAATTGCATCAGCAAATAATTCTTCATTTACGCCTTCTCTATTTCTATAACCTTTTATTATTTCATAACCTTTCAATGATTGAATCATGTTGGTAGTTTCAAGCATATTTAGCGGAGCTAAACCATAGGAAATATCCTTTAAAACTTCTACATAAATGCCACCTAAACCCGCTAATATCAAATGTCCGTAATTTCCTTGTTTGGCTGCTCCGCAATATAATTCTTCGCCCGAAACCATGGGTTGAATAAGTACACCTTTTGCGGCAGGAATTTTCATCATTCTATCAAATTCACTGTGCAATAGATCTTCACTATTTACATTTAATGTAACACCATTCACTTCAGTTTTATGCAGTGGTCCTAGTACTTTTATTACCACAGGAAACCTGATAAATTTTGAAAGAGTTATGATTTCATCATGGTTATAACAGAGGTGTTCCTTAACCATATTGATGCCACAGGCATTCAGTAATTCATTGCATTGCTCCGAACTTAAATAACCGTTTGGTGATTGAGTAATGATACTTCTAATGGTGGCAGTTTCCATTTCCATTAAATGGGTCATTCCAAAAGTTGGTGCTGTACATTTATAAACATGCGGAAGCGCTCTTCCTAAAATTACTTCATCCGAAAAGTTTATTCTTCCTTTTGATATAAATAATTCTATTTCTTCTTTTGCATTTACCAATGATGGCAATACAGGAAAAATTGGTTTTAAACCGGTTTGCATTTTTTCGTCTAGTAATTGATAAACGTCCCTAACGTTAAACAAACCCGGACTTCCAAACACTACAATTATTCCATCTATTTCATCTAATGCTTCACAAAAATCAATAATTTCTCCAAGTTGTTTGGCTGTTCCTGTAGCTAAAAAATCAATGGGATTTGAAACGGAAGAACCAGGATTTAATTTTGCTAAAAGTGCTTCCGATTTTTCCGGGGCTATGAATGGAACTTCCATTCCTCTGCTACACAACGCATCGGTAAGCATTACAGCCGATCCACCTGCATGCGTAATTATGGCCATTCGATTTCCTTTTAAAGCATTGCTTTGAAAAATACATCCAACAGAAATTAATTCATCTCGGCCGCTGCAATACATAATTCCTGCTTTTTTAAACAAGGCTCTGATTACAATATCGGAAGTGGCTAAAGCACCGGTATGCGAGGAAGCTGCTCTTCCACCAGCATCTGAATGTCCCGATTTGATAGCGGCTATTTTACAACCTTTTTTTATCAATGATGAAGCATGCTTCAATAATTTAAAAGGATTTCGAATGCTTTCTAAGTATAATAATTTAACTTTTGGACTATTGCTATCAAAAGTTTTATCCATGTGTTCTAAAATATCTTCAGCCGATATTTGTGAAGCATTTCCTATGGAATAAACATTGGAGAACCTTAATCCTGTTGACTTAGCAGCTTCCATTATAAATACTGCTGTAGCCCCCGAACTTGATATTAACTCACATCCTTTTGAATCAAATATTGGAATAGGAGTTGTAAAAACTCCTTTATAGTTTTCGTTGATTACACCTATGCAATTTGGCCCAATTAAGCAAGCATTTGCACGGGTGATTATTTCCACTAATTCATTTTCTAATAATTTTCCTTTTTCACCTGCTTCACCAAAACCTGAAGAATAAATGATAAACGCTTTGGTGTTTTTTTGTATTAAATCTTTTACCGCTTGAATACAATATTCAGCTGGAATAGCTAAAATAGCTAAATCAATTGCTGGTAAATCATTTATATTTTTTACAGCTATAACCCCATCAATATTTAATTGTTTAGGATTTACGCCATAAATCTTGCCTTTAAAGCCACCGTTTAATAAATTAAACAATACCTTTCCTCCAGGCTTTGATTCGTGCTCAGAAGCTCCAATAACAGCTATGTGTTGTGGTGATATCAGTTGTTGGTTGATCATAGTTTTTCGAAACGAGCTTGGAAGAACCTTAAATATTCAGGTTCATACACCATTTTCATTCCTTTTATTTTGTTTCTTTTTTCATAAACATTGGCAGTTGCCTCAGCTATTACGTCCATGTGTGCTTGGGTATAAACCCTTCTTGGAATAGTAAAACGAACCAACTCTAATTTTGGACTATAGTTTTGTCCATTTGCTTTTCGTCCTGCACTCACAATCCCACGCTCCATGGTGCGCACACCTGATTCAATGTAAACTTCTGCTGCAAGTGTTTGAGCTGGGAATTGATCTTGTGGAATATGAGGTAAAAATGCTTTTGCATCCACAAATATTCCATGACCACCAATTGGTTTAACAATTGGAACTCCATATTCTATCATCTTGTTTCCAAGGTATAAAACCTGACCAACACGTGCATGT
>JBIILW010000310.1:0-2945 GCA_044338265.1 Bacteroidia bacterium
TCATGGTGGTTTATTTTATTGGTTATAATTTTGATATTTAGTTTGGTAGCTTTAATTTTTATGTATTTAATAAAAAGACAAAAAGAACGTTTCCAATTAAAAGCAAATAGAGATAAACAAGAAATTCTAAGACTTAGGAATGAAAATTTGGAAAATGAAATTCAAGCTAAACTTACCGAACAAGAAATATTAAGACTTGAAAACGAGGGACTTGAAAGATATATTGTAATTGAAAAACGAGGACAAGAAATATTAAAACTTCAAAATGAAAACTTAGAACGTGAAGTAAATGCTAAGAAAAATGAAAAAGAATTACTCCGACTTAGAAATGAAAATTTGGAAATTGAAGTTTTTACCAAACAATCTGAGCAAGAAATACTCAACCTTAAAAACGAAAATTTAGCAAAAGAATTAGAAGCCAAGCAAACACGATTAAGTGTTTCGCTATTACAGAGTGCTCATAAGAATCAGTTTTTGAGTGATTTAAAAAATAATATACAGAAGATAGATCCTAAAAGCAGCAATATTTTATTGGATATAAAAAAGGTAATGCGTGAAATTAATAGTGAAATTAACCAAGAAGATTATTGGGATCAGTTTCAGTTTAATTTTGACGAAATGCATAAGAATTTTATTGACAAGCTAAAGAATTGTCACCCTCAAATAAGCTCAAATGACCAAAGATTGTGTTGTTTTATTCGCTTAGATTTAAATAATAGGGAAATTGCATCTATTTTAAATATAACAGTAAACGGAGTGGAACAAACGAAGTACAGGTTAAAGAAAAAAATGGAGTTAGATGGCAAGTTGCCTTTAAATGAATACATTAGAAATATATAGTAGGGGCTTTGATGTAATTAGCTCCTTTTTTAAATCCTAATCCCTAAAAAACACGAAAATATTTTTTCAAAATGAAGAGTATTTGTCAAGTGTGTTTTTTTGCATTTACCTCAATAGTCGGCTAAGTTTGAATTTCAGTTTTATTCAATTGAATGTAAAATAACAGAAATTCAGCAACATAAATAATTTTACATTATGAATGTTGCAGTTCTTAAAATAATAAATACATGCTTTTGTCAGGTAATGTTTAACTAAAATTCAAGTATATGAGGATAATTTTTACATTCATTTTTGCAGTTTTTACTTTTGCCCTTACAGCGCAAACAATCAATGGAATTGTTAAAGACGATAAAACAGATGAGCCTTTAGTTGGTGCCAACCTTTTAATTAAATTAACGGGTAAGCGAGCCACAACTGATTTTGAAGGAAAATTTAAAATTAATGCTGCAAAAGGTGATGTAATATTGATAAAGTATATTGGTTATGAAACTAAAAATTATACGATAGATTTAGAAAATGATATAGCAATTAATTTAAAATCTGTTTCGGAACAATTAAAGGAAACAGTTGTAATTGGTTATGGTTCAAAATCAAGGAAAGATATTACTGGTTCTGTAGCTTCTGTTTCTACCAAAGAAATTGAGAAAAAACCTTTTACTAGGTTAGAAAATATTTTACAAGGTCAAGCAGCTGGTGTTCAAGTTACACAATATTCTGGTAAACCGGGAAATGAAATGTCGATCCGTGTAAGAGGAACCACCTCCCTTTCTGCCGGAAATGAACCTTTGTATGTTTTAGATGGTATTCCATTATTGTCGGCCGAGGGTATCAATCCTTCTGATATTGCTTCCGTTGAAATACTAAAAGATGCTTCCGCCTCAGCTATTTATGGTGCCAGAGCGGCAAATGGTGTGGTATTAATTACTACCAAAATGGGAACGCCCAATAAGCCCGTTGTAAGTTTTAACTTTTCTTATGGTTTAAGTGAGGTAACAAAAAAGTTACCCATGTTAGGAACATCAGACTATATTGATTTGGTAAATGAAACGTATATCAATGCTGGTGGTTCGGCACGTTTAGATAAAAATGATTATCCCAATATAAATACCAATTGGCAAAACGAAATATTTAGGGTAGCTGCCCAATCAAATTACCAACTTTCTCTTGCTGGTGGTAGCAATAAATCACGTTATTATTTTTCTGTAAATAATCAAAATCAAGATGGAATTGTAAAAAATTCAGGCTTTGAAAGAACAAGTGTAAGGCTGAATGTGGTCAATGAAATAAAATCAAATTTAAGATTTGGCACTAACCTAACTTTATCGAATGTTGCGTATAAAAATGTTCCTGATAATAGTAGAGTGAACCAAGGTGGCGTTATTTTAGGCGCTCTTTCTACTCCAACTTTAATAGGAATTTATAATCCAAATGGAACTTATACGGTTAACCCATTACAAGCCTGGGAAAATCCTGTGGCTAACATTGAAGCTCCAATCAATACTACTAATACTTTGCGTTTTGTAGGAAGTTTTTATTTAGAGTATGACATTATAAAAAATTTGACTTTCAAAAGTTCTTTCAACACCGAAACTTATTACAGCAAAAACAACTATTTCTTGGATCCATTTAAAACACAATACGGAAGATCGCAAGGTGGTGTTGGTTCTGCAGGAACAAACCAGCAATTGGTTTGGCTATCGGAAAATACTTTAACATACAAAAAGCAAATAAGAAACCATGATTTAGTTTTTATGGGTGGTTATACTGCTCAAGAATCAAAATATGAATCTACTTATGGAGTTGTAAACGGATATCCAAATGCTGCCGTTACCACTTTAAATGCTGGAAGCAGAAAAATGGATGCAAGTTCATCGGCTTCTGAATGGGCTATTCTTTCTTATATTGGAAGGGTTTCTTATAAATTTAAAAACAAATATTTAGCAGAAGCAAACATTCGTGCCGATGGTTCTTCTCGTTTTGGTAAAAGCAATAGATATGGCTATTTTCCTTCTGCTTCTATAGGTTGGAGAATTTCGGAAGAAGATTTTATGCCACAAACTAAATGGATTGACGATTTGAAATTTAGATTAAGTGCTGGTACTACT
>JBIILW010000311.1:0-2944 GCA_044338265.1 Bacteroidia bacterium
GTAAAAATAACAAAAGTAAATGAATCAAATTTTCAGCTAGCCGATGATTTATTAGCGGTAGAAGAACCATTAGAAATACGCATTGGTTATGGCAATAAAGCAGATAGAAAACAAAAGAATATTTCGGTTACCATGCGCACTCCCGGACATGATTTTGAGTTAGCATTGGGTTTTTTATTTACTGAGGGAATGATTGAAAATGTACAACAAATTTCACAAATTAAATATTGCACTGAATTAAATTCTCAAAAAGATAATGAGAATATTGTTAGGGTAGAATTAAAGGAAAATATAATTATGGACTTTAGTAATATTCAACGAAATTTTTATACTACTTCCAGCTGTGGCGTATGTGGAAAGGCAAGCATTGATGCCATAAAAACAGTGTGTAATTTAACTACTATTCAACCAGAATTTACCATTAAAGATGAGGTAATTTTATCATTACCACAAAAACTAAGAGCATTACAAAATGTATTTGAACACACTGGTGGCTTGCATGCATGTGCTTTGTTTGAAACCAATGGAAACATGGTTCTACTGCGCGAAGATGTAGGCCGACACAATGCTTTAGACAAATTAATTGGAGCTGTGGTAGGAAGTAAAAATGAAGAGATTTTATTTAACAATAAAGTACTATTATTAAGCGGGCGAGCAAGTTTTGAACTGATACAAAAAGCCGCAATGGCACAAATTAAAATAGTTTGCGCAGTCGGTGCACCCAGTAGTTTGGCGGTACAAACTGCCAATGAATTTGGCATAACTCTTATTGGGTTTTTAAGAGAAAACAGATTCAATATTTATAGTGAAGCCCAAAGAATTCAGCATATAAATAAAACTTAACAAATAATTTTTTAACGAAACTTTCTTAAAAAAATTTTGTTTAAAATAAAAAATAGAAATAAAAATGAGTGAACAGATAGAAAAAATTAGAAATTCGATTGATACATTAAGACAAGAAATTATCAATCATCAAGTATATTCAATAATAAAAGATGTAGATGATTTAAAAATTTTTATGCAATACCATGTATATGCTGTTTGGGATTTTATGTCGTTATTAAAAACCCTTCAAAATAACCTGACTTGCACCACTGTTCCTTGGTTTCCTAAGGGTTCTGCAGTAACTAGACACCTAATAAATGAAATAGTAGTAGGAGAAGAATCAGACATAGACTTAGCAGGAATTAGAAAAAGTCATTTTGAATTATATTTGGATGCCATGAATCAATGTGGCGCTGATACCAGTCAAATTGAAAAGTTTGTTGCAACACTTAAAAACACTGGCAATTTTAATTCTGCATTTTCAGCCGCTGAAACACCGAAAGAAGCACGTGATTTTGTGAATTTTACTTTTGAAATTATAAATAGTAATAAAGATTATTTACAATCTGCAATATTCACATTTGGTAGAGAAGACCTTATTCCATCTATGTTTATTTCAATTGTAAACGACATTCATAAAAACTTTCCCGAAAGCATTTCAATTTTCAAATACTATTTGGAAAGACATATTGAAGTTGACGGTGATCATCATAGTCATCTTGCACTACAAATGACAACAAACTTATGTGTTAATAATGAGCAGTATTGGGAAGAAGCGGAACAAGCCACCATTGAATCATTGAAAAAACGTATTGAACTTTGGAACGGTGCATACAATCAAATACTTAATAAATAAATACTAATAATAATAGTAAATTTAAAATTATTCATTTAATTAAAAATTATTACTTTTGAAAATGTAATAATTATAATTAATTTTATTAAATAATGAAACACTTAAAAATATTCACTTTACTTAGCTTTACAAGTATATCAATTTGCATTGCAACAGCCCAACAAGTAAAAATAGTGGGACAAATGAAAGATGTAATGAAGAAAGGTAAGCTATTTGGTAATATAAACCTTGACACCATAGAAAATAAAGAACATTTATATGGACTTGGACCCATTGAATATTTAACAGGAGAAATATTAATTATTGATGGAAAGTCATACCAATCAAATGTTTTAGCCGATTCAACTTTAAAAGTAGAAGAAACTTATCAGTTAAAAGCTCCATTTTTTAGTTATACCAATGTTTCAAAATGGTATGATCAAAGTTTGCCAGACAGTATACAAACTATTAAACAATTGGAGATTTATTTGAATCAAATAACCAAAAATTCACCACGACCTTTTATGTTTAAATTGATGGGAACCGTTGAAAAGGCAAGCATACATATTGTAAATTTACCTAAAGGATCAAAAGTAAAGTCACCTGAAGATGCACATAGGGGGAAAGTAAACTATAATTTATCGAAAAAAAATTGTGAAATTATTGGATTTTTCTCTACTGAACATCAAACAATTTTTACGCACCACGACACATTTTTACACATGCACCTTATTACAGCTGATAGACAAAAAATGGGGCATTTGGATGACGTATTTTTCAAAAAAAACACCATGGTGCTTTCCTTACCATTTGAATAGTTTAAAAAGTAAGTTGTAATTTTAACTTTTAAATAAGCAAAAAACAATTTTCAGTAAAAAAGCAAACATTTAACAATAAAAAACCGCTACTCGAATCATATTCGTTTATATTTTCTATTTTTATTTTCGTTGTTCATTTAAAACAAAAAATGATGCAATGACGAAATATAAAATCAATGACCATTCAAAGCTAAAAATGGCACTTGCTTTTTGCTTAATAACCACTCTATTTACCAATTGTAACAACAAAAATACTGCGAAAATAAAGACAACGGAAACTGCAATTGCTGAGTTAACTGCTCCTCCATTTGTACCTATACCTGTTGGAAACAGAGCTGCTATGAAACTGGTGGTTATCATGGAAATTATAGAAAAAGAAGGTGAATTGGCCGATGGGGTTAAATACATTTATTGGACTTTTGGCGGCAGTGTTCCCGGTAGTTTTATTAGAACCAGAGTAGGTGAT
>JBIILW010000037.1:0-10916 GCA_044338265.1 Bacteroidia bacterium
GGTTTTCCTCCTGCCATCATTTTAAAAAACGACCGAAAAAAATATTATGATGCATTGAATAAAGCCAATAATGGTGATTATTCAAAACTTGTACTTTTGGTTTTACAAGCTTTGGAACGCTCCATTGATTTATACTTAAGTAATTTGAACAATACTTATGAAGATTACCAACCTATATCAAAAATAGTTAGTGAACCCGATGTTCCTTATGGTCAAGAGTATGTTAGTTTACTGGCCAGACAAGGTAAAATTGATGCATTTAAAGAAGGTAAAAACTGGTTCACTTCCAAAGTTGCATTGAATAATTATATAGAAAAAAGAGATAGGAAAAGGACGATAAAAGTTTAATGTTCCTATTTCTTTTCCATTAATTCAAATCCTTTTTTGCCATCACGTTCCAAGAAATCTATTTGCATTCCTGCAAAAAATAAGGCTTGTCCGGGATGATAAACAATTTTTATTCCATCTATTTCTACAGTTTTATCTTTATCAGTTGGTTCATCAAAACCAATGATTAAGCCTTTGTCGTTTGCGTTTTTTTGCTTGATTCCAATGCGTAAAAAATGGGTTTCTGGAATTTGTAAATTTGCTTTATATTCAATAATGGCCGCTACTGCCGCTGGTGTTAAATGAATTATATTCAATGGTAATTTTATGAAAATTTGAGTGATAAATGGGCGTTTAAATTTTGATTTTAGCAATTTGTTTAATCAAGCTTGGACCGCCATAGATGAAGCCAGTATATAGTTGAACCAAGCTCGCTCCAGCTTGTATTTTTTCATTTGCAGTTTCGGCAGAATGTATTCCTCCCACGCCAATGATTGGAATTTTATTGTTCGATTTTTCTTTGATATAAGCCACTATTTCTGTCGATTTTTGACTCAATATTTTTCCACTTAAACCGCCAGCTCCCATTTGTTCTACTTGGTTTTTATTGGTCAATAAATTTTCTCTGCTTATGGTGGTATTGGTTGCAACCAAGCCGTCAATGCCAGTAGATTGAACGATTTCGATTACATCATCTAATTGCGATAAAGTTAAATCAGGAGCAATTTTTAATAAAATAGGTTTCTGTATTTTGCCAGCGGCAATAAAACTTTTTCGTTCATTGATTAAAGCCAACAAAATTTCACTTAAAGGTTTTTTATCTTGCAGCTCGCGCAAATTTGGTGTGTTTGGTGAACTTACATTTACCACAAAATAATCAACCAAATCATACAAGCCTACAAAACATTTCACATAATCGTCTTTGGCATTTTCGTTGGGCGTAATTTTATTTTTACCAATATTTCCGCCAACTATCAAATCACTCGGTCGGTTTACCAAACGTTGTTTTATCGCTTCCAATCCATCGTTATTAAAACCCATTCGGTTAATAATACATTCGTCTTTTGGCAAGCGAAACAATCGAGGTAAATCATTGCCACTTTGTGGCAAAGGAGTTACCGTTCCAATTTCTACAAATCCAAAACCAAGTGCGCTTAACTCCTTTAAATACAAGGCGTTTTTATCAAAACCTGCGGCTAATCCAACATGATTATAAAAAGTTAAACCCAAAAACTGAGTTTCATTTTTTGCCCTAAAAATAGCAGAAACTATCATCCTTACAAAAGGAATTTTACACATGAATTTAAAGCTATTCAGCGAAAAATAATGCGCTGTTTCTGCAGGCATTAGGAACAAAAATTTTAGTAGTAATTTATACAAAGTAATCTTATTTGATGCGAAAATACATTGTTGAGTTCGAACAATAAAATGATTTTGGCTTTATTGCAAGTTTATCTTTTTAAATTGCCTTTGGTAAAATTTAACAATTTTATTCTTAAATGAAATAGTAATAAAGCTATCTTTTAAATCGTAATTTGCATTTTAAACCAAGGTTTTTTTCATGAAATCAATTACCATATTTTTTGTTTTTTATACTTTATTGTTGAGCAATAATATTGCGCAGCAAAGCAAAAAACTAAAAGGTTTTGTTAAAAATAATGAAGGTCAAACCTTGTCGTTTACCCTTATTTACAATAGTAATTCTCAGCAAACTTTTTCTGCAAATCAATATGGAGCATTTGTATTAGAAGCCAATATTGGCGATAGTTTGGTGCTTTCTCGCATGAGTTATTTAACAGAAACTTTTGTGGTTTCAAAAGCTATTTATTATGAAGCAATAAACTTTGAAATGATTTTAAAACGAAAAGAAATTTTACTCAAAGATGTAACCATTAATTACCGTCATAAATTTGATTCCATGGCAAAACTTTCAGCTGAAATGATGAAACATGATGTGTTGTTAAATAACCATGATAGAGTAAAAAACATGAAGGAAATGGCAAAAATTAATGAAATTAAAATATTACCAATGGGTTTTGCAGTTCAAGGATTAATTTATAAAACATGGTACAAATTTTCAGAAGCAGGAAAAAGCAATGAAAAGCTATTGAAAATTATCAGTATTTATAACGAATCGGTAAAGTTAGATGATAAATTGAGTATTGATTTTATTATGAAAATTACTGGTGTGAACGAGAAAAAGGCAGAATTTATAAAAACCAATTGCATTAAATCAAAACTGCTTGGAAATAGTAATTACAATGATTACGACTTGATAATGGCTTTGAAGGAATGCGCGGAATAAAAGTTTAAGTTTTTATAAAGTAAAAATGCTATAAATTTGAAATATGAAATTGCTCAAAATTATATTATTTTCTAGTTTACTATTACTGTTGTATACCTGCAAAAAAGAAAGTAATAATACAATAAAAATTGAAACAAAAACAGATTCAGTAAATATTCAAAACGCCTACTCAATAAAATGTGATAGTTTATCCAATTTTTTTTACCAAATGTTAGGCGAAAATAGCACCTATTTTATAACTACTAAAATTAATGAAGATATCAATATTGATACTTTAAATAGTATTTTGAAAGAGTGGCCATATATTTCAATTACTTATAAAGAAAACTTTGACACTTCGTTTTTAAAGAAAAATTGTCCTGATTACAAATTAAGTGATTTTGCATTTTATCATTTTATTGAGTTGGTATCATATAAAATAGATTCAAATGCTTATGTATTTAACCAATCAGGTTTTTTAAGACAAGCTCCTTTCAATTATTGTGGAACTTTAATTGAAACAATAAATGGTAAAACTTTGGAGGTTCGAGTTCCTAAAAATTTTACTGTGATTTATGATAAAGAAGTAATAATTGATTATGGTAAAAGATGCTCTGGCTCTGTTTGTCAAATAGGTTGTGCTGCATATTTAAAAAGAATAGAATACAAATAAATCAACTATTTCTTCTCATAAGTTAGTTCCAAATCACTTACAATTTTATTTTGCATCACATGCATTTTCACAATTTCTTCTACCCTATCTATAGTTATATTTCCATAATAAGTACCTTCGGGGTATATAACCAAAGCAGGTCCGTTTTTACATTCATCTAAACATCCTGCGCGTTGCGCTCTTACTGTGCCTTGCAAGCCATTTTCTTTTAGCACTTCTCTGAATTTGTTTACTAATTCCATTCCGCGTGCTTCACCACAGCAAGTTTTTCCTTCTGCTTTTTGGTTAGCGCATATAAATATGTGTTTTTCGTATTTCATGTTTTGTTTTCAATATATGGTAAATGTAAACCACGGCGGGCAAAGATGCAGTTTAACTAGCTAATATTAAATTCCTAAAATAAAAATAGTTGGTTTTTTATGCAAATCTATTTTTTGTTTAGCCCAATCTTTAATGGTTTTGGTTTGAATCAATTCATCTTCAGCCGAAATATTGCATGCAATGCACAATAAAATATTTGGATTACAATTTTTTATCAAATCATCAAATAAATGATTGTTTCTATAAGGAGTTTCCATAAATATTTGTGCTTGTTGTTTACTTGTTAATTCACGTTCTAACTCTTTTATACGTTTCACTCTTAAAACTTTATCAATGGGTAAATAACCAGTAAATGCAAAATTTTGTCCGCTAAAACCACTTGCCATGAATGCCATAAAAATAGAAGAGGAACCTGGTAAAGGAATTACATGTATATTTTTTTGATGTGCCAAGGCTACTAATTGAAATCCTGGATCGGCTACACAAGGAAGACCGGCATCGCTTATTATTCCGGCATCTTGTTCGTTTTCTAATGCTTTTAAAAGTTCAAAATATGATTTAGATTCAGTATGTTCATTTAGAATAAATATTTGTAAATCATTTTGAGGAGTGGCCAATTGCAATTTTTTAATTAATGCCCTGGCTTCTTTTTCACTCTCCACCACAAAATTTTTTAAATGGTGGCTCATTCTTTTCACCATTTCGGGTAAAAAATCATTTTGGCTGTCTTTTGCCAAAAAATTGGGAATTAAGTATAATTTTCCGTACTTCATTTTTATGCTATTTTGTTAAATGCCTGATATTATTACAAGTGCGAAAATAAATAACATTTGACTTATATAGTCATAGCGCTTATTTTTGCCACTCTTTAAAAAAACCGTATGGCAATATTAACTAAAATTAGAAACAGAAGTGGCATAGCAATAGGATTTGTTGGATTAGCCTTAGTATTATTCCTTGTTTCCGATGCTTTAAGCAGTGGAAATAGCATTTTTAATTCAAATGCAAACAATGTAGGACAAATAGATGGCGATGCAATATCGTACAAACAATTTGAAGCTGAAGTTGCTAAACAGGAAGCACAGTATTTAGAACGTAGTCAAGGACAACCGCTTGATGACAACACAAGACAACAAGTGAGAGAACAAGCTTGGAATGTATTGGTTCAAGAAGGTTTAATGAGTAAAGAATATGCCGATTTAGGAATTACTTTAACAAATGAAGAATTAACAGATTTATTTGTAGGTGATAACATTCATCCACAAGTTAAACAATCGTTTACTGATCCCAAAACTGGATATTTTGATAAAAGTGTGGTTATTCAAAACTTAAAACAAATCAATGAAAAAGGTGATGAGAAAACTAAAAAGCAACTACGCACTTTTGAAGATTTTTTATTACAGGATGGTTTAAACAAAAAATACAGTGCTTTAGTTAAAAAAGGTGTTTATACTACCAACTTAGATGCTAAAAAATTATATGAAGGAAGATCAAGAACTGCAGAAATGAATTTTGTGGTGATGCCTTTTTCTTCAGTATCTGATTCAGCTGTTAAAGTAGAAGAATCTGATTTGAAATCATATTTCAATAAAAATCAAAACAAATATAAGTCGAAAGAAAATAGTCGTAAAATTGATTTTATTGTTTATAATTTTGCTCCAAGTAGTGAGGATACTACTGAAATGATGAAATGGGTTGCAGATCAAATGAGTTTGTTTGCTCAAGCTAAAAATGATACACAATATGTAGACCAAAATAGTGAAGTTAGATTTGATGCAAAACCTCGTTCTCGCAAAGATTATCCTGAAGATGTAGTTGGAAGATTATTTTCTGATTCAATTGGAAGTATTGTAGGACCAATATTTAAAGATAACAAATACCAAATTTATAAAGTTAGCGGTGTAAAAAATGATACAACAGTATTTATGCGTGCTAGTCATATATTATTTAAAGTAGAAGGAACAACTGCATTAGATACTGCAAATAGTAAAATTAAAGCAGAAGAAATTTTAGCACAAATTAAAAAAGGTGATGATTTTGCTATGATGGCTGCGCAATACGGAACTGATGGGACAAAAGACAAAGGAGGGGATTTAGGTTGGTTCCAAGATGGTCAAATGGTTCCAGAATTCAATAAATTTTGCAAGGCAGGAAACAAAGGTGATGTTGGAATTGTAAAAACTCAATTCGGATGGCATATTGTTAAAATTACTGAAAACAAATCGAGCAAATTAGTAACTGCAGGATTGGTAGAACGTACTTTTAAAGCAAGCGATAAAACAGTTGGATTTGCGTTTAACGAAGCTAGTCAATTTGCTGCATCAAGTCGTAATAATACTGACTTTGAAGCCAATGCTAAAACTAAAAAGTTAGAAATTAAAACAGCAGAAATGGTGAGAGAAAACGATAACTTTTTACCGGGTTATTCTGATGCTCGTGAAGCTGTAAGATGGGCTTTTAACGCTAAAGTTGGCGATATAAGTGAAGTAGTTACTGTTGGCGACAAACACATGATTATAGCATTGAAAGATATTCGTGAAAAAGGAAAATCAAGTTTTGAAGAAGCAAGAGGTAAAGCCGAAAATGATTATAGAAAAGAGAAAAAAGCGGAACAGTTATTAGCTAAAATGAAAGAAGCTGTTGACGGTGGTGCTGTAACTTTAGATGCATTGAGCAAAAAATTAAACTTATCAGTAACTCCCGTTGGAAGTCAAAATTTTGAAAACACTGGAATTGCATATGTTGGTCAAGATAATGCATTTGTAGGTGCGGTTTTAGGTTCTGCCCCAAATAAATTTGTTTCATCGTTTAAAGGTGATGGTGGTATATATGCTTATCAAGTAAATAAATTTACTGAAGCTCCAGCAATTACTGATTACTCATCGTTCAAAGCAGAGTTAAAACAACCATTATCTCAAAAAGTAGAATATGGTTATATGGAAACTTTAAAAGATATTCATCATGTAACCGATTTGCGTTACAAGTTTTACTAGGATTTAAATATTATTCAAAAAGCCATCAGTAATAACTGATGGCTTTTTGTGTTTTAAAACATACCAATTTAACATGTTAAATTATCAATTTTTTAAATCAGATAAAAAGGAAACACTTGTATTATTACATGGTTTTTGTGAAAATATTTCTGTTTTCAATCATCAAATTACTGCGCTACAAACATCATTCAATTTGCTCTGTATTGACTTGCCTGGCTTTGGTTTAAGCGCAGTTATTAAAGATATTACAATTCCAAAAATGGCAGAGGAAGTAAAGCTTGTGATTGATTATTTGGAAATAAATAATTGTGTGCTTTTAGGACATAGCATGGGCGGGTATGTAACATTGGCTTTTGCTAAAAAATACAGTCAATTATTAAATGGTTTTGGGCTATTACATTCAACTGCAGCAAAGGATAATTTTGAAAGATTAGCTAAAAGAAAACAGTTGATCAATTTTATTAAAAAAAATGGTTCTGAAACCTTCTTTAAAACATTTTTTCCTGATTTGTTTTTTGATAAAGAATTGAATAAAACACAAATCAATGAATTAATAGAAAATGCAAATGCCACAGATTCAAATGGAATTATTGAAGCTATAAAAGCTATGATGATGCGAGAAGAAACTTTTGACGTTTTAGAAACAACTCAATTACCAGTGTTTTTTGCTATTGGAAAACATGATTCAATAATTACTGAAAACGATATGTTTGGTCAAGCAGCTAGGTGCAATCAATCTGAAATTTGTTATTTAGAAAACTCAAATCATTTAGGAATGGTTGAGCAACCAACTATTTTAAATGATGCAATCATTAAATTTGTAAATAGAATATCCATTTAAAAAAGTTAAAAGTTGGAGTGAAATCAATTTTCAATAATTCACAAACCATTCTCATTAATTCAATTCAAATATTATATTGCAAGCTCAAATATAAATGATGAAAGGTATAATTTTAGCAGGAGGAAGTGGAACACGTTTACACCCACTAACGTTAGCAGTAAGCAAGCAGTTAATGCCTGTTTACGATAAGCCAATGATCTATTATCCATTATCGGTATTAATGTTGGCAGGTATCAAAGAAATATTAATTATTTCTACACCACATGATTTGCCTGGCTTTAGAAAACTTTTGGGCGATGGTTCTCAAATTGGTTGCCGTTTTGAATATGCAGAACAACAAGTTCCAAATGGTTTGGCACAAGCATTTGTTATTGGTGAAGAATTTATAGGAAATGACAAAGTTGCATTAATATTAGGCGATAATATATTTTTCAGTTCTGGTTTAAAATCACTTTTACAAGACAATAATAATCCTGATGGCGGGGTAGTTTTTGCATACCATGTGAGCGATCCAGAACGTTATGGAGTGGTAGAATTTGACGAAAACATGAAGGCTTTAAGTATTGAAGAAAAACCTGAAAAACCAAAATCAAATTATGCTGTACCGGGTTTATATTTTTATGATAATTCAGTAGTAGAAATAGCAAAAAATATTCAACCATCGCCAAGAGGTGAATACGAAATTACTGATGTGAATAAAGTATACTTAGAAAAAGGGAATTTAAAAGTGGGTGTTTTGCAACGAGGAACTGCTTGGTTAGATACCGGAACTTTTGCATCGTTAATGCAAGCTGGTCAGTTTGTTCAAGTTATAGAAGAACGCCAAGGTTTAAAGGTAGGTTGTATTGAAGAAATAGCATTTAACATGGGCTATATCAATAAAGAACAATTAGAAACAGAAGCAAAAAAATTAGTAAAAAGTGGTTATGGGCAATATTTATTAGGCCTAATAAAATAAATTTAGAAAAAATAATTATATAATAAAATGAATATACAACACGAAGCATTGAAAAAATTCAGTTATCAAATTGAATTTGCGCTTAAAAATTATAGCGCACATGGAATGGATTTAAGCAAATACACTAACATTATGATTGGTGGTTTGGGAGGTAGTGGAATAGGTGGACGATTGGTGAAAAATATTTTCATGGACGAGTTTCCTCTTCCCGTTGAATGCATTGCTGATTATACCTTACCAGGTTATGTAAATAAAAATACTTTAGTATTATTAGGCTCATATAGTGGAAACACAGAAGAAACTTTAGCCATGTATGCTGAAGTTAAAGAACGCGGATGCGATATGATTATTTTAACTGGCGGTGGTAAATTAGGTGCATTAGCAACAGAAAATAACATTAAACAATATTTTTTAGAACCAGGTTTTCAGCCTCGCATGGCCTTAGGTTTTTCATTGACTTATTTGATTCAAATTTTTGCTGAATTTGTTAAAAAGGATGTAGCTAATGAATTAAAAGCTATTGCAGAAAAAGTTGCTGATACAGCTCCTTATGAAGATGAAATGATGGAGGCTTTTAATGCAATAAAAAGTAAATTAGCCCATAAATTTATCATTGTAACAGACGCCTATTTTGAAGCAACGGGAATTCGTTTTGCACAGCAAATACAAGAAAATGCAAAACACGAGGCCTTTACACATGTATTGCCAGAGGCAAACCATAATGTAATAGAAAGTTATTATGGAAACATTTCTTCCTTATTTATTTTCATAGATTCGGGTAAAAATGAAAGAGTAAGCGCACGTTTTGAATTTTTAACTAATTTGTTAGGAGTTGAGAACCATAAAGTAATCAATATGGCAGTAAATGAATTTGATTTAGATGCTGTTTATGAAATGATTCACCGCCTAGATTGGTTAAGTTTATATGTATCTGATTTTAGAAAAGTAGATTCATTGAATGTTCCAAATATTGCTTCATTGAAAGAATATTTAGAAACTGTTTAATTTGAGTTTTTTTGGAAATATATTTGGTAATAATGGAGTAGATAAAAATGCTACTCCATTCACAAATCCTATTAAGGTAGAGTTACACTCTCATCTTATTCATGGGGTAGATGATGGTGTTCAAACATTGGAAGAAGCCTTAGAAACATTGAATGTAATGTCATCAATGGGTTATACAAAGGTAATTACTACTCCACATATTATGAGTGATTTTTACCAAAATGGACCGCATAATCTAATTCCAAAATTGCAAGAATTGCAAAATTATATTAAAGAGCAAAATCTAACTATTGAATTAGAAGTTGCCGCTGAATATATGATAGATGATTCAATTGAAACCAAAATAAAAAACAATGAAATTTTAAGTTTTGGCGGTAGTAAAAAATATGTGCTGGTAGAAATGCCCTTTTTAGAAGAAGCCAGAAATTTTAAATCAGTAATTTTCGAACTACAAATTCAAGGCTTTAATCCTGTTTTGGCTCATCCAGAAAGGTATTCATACTTTCACAAAAAGAAAGAAAAATTTGAAGAATTAGTTGATAATAATGTGCTATTACAGCTTAATAATCTTTCTCTTATAGGTTATTACAGTCCGCATGTATTAAAAGCAGCGGAGTTTATAATTGATAAAAAGTTACATAGTTTTGTTGGAAGCGATGCACATAATATAAGGCATGCTTTAATCATTCAAGAAAAAGTAATTCAATCAAAATTATATCAAAAAGCATGTAGCATTGAATTATTAAATAATTCTCTTTAATAAAAAGGTGATAAGTTTTAAAACTCATCACCTTTTTTTATTTAATAATTAATTCAATTCTTCGATTCATAGCCCTACCATTTTCGCTATTATTTTCAGCTATGGGTTTTAGCCCTCCAAATCCTTCGCTTGAAACCCTATTTTTATCAATGCCTTTTCTTATAAAATACAAAGCAACTTCATTTGCTCTTTTAATTGATAATTGTAAGTTTTTTAATTCATTTCCTTTATTATCAGTATAGCATTGAATAATAATTTTAAGATTTGTATTTACTTTCAATTCCTCAGCAATTTGGTTTAATATGCTATAAGAAGCAGTTTTTAAAACTGTATTTCCATCTTCAAATTGAATCATTTTTTTTGAAGCCATCAATAATGCTCTAAGTTTAGTTGGAACAAAAGCAGCTTTAGGGCATCCGTCTAATTCTACTAAACCATATTCATCTGGACATTTATCAATTTTATCACCAATTCCGTCATTATCTCTATCCGGACAGCCATTTAACTCTTCAGTTCCTGGAATTAAAATACAGCTATCATTAGGGTCAGAAATACCATCATTATCAGAATCTGGGCAACCAGCTAATGTTAAGCTACCTTTTACATTTGGGCATTTATCGTAAAAATCAGACATCCCATCATTATCAGAATCTAAACATCCACTAAATCTTGAATCTCCAGCTATATTTGGACAATTGTCATTTTCATTTGTTACTCCATCACTGTCATCATCATTTTCAGGACAACCATTAAG
>JBIILW010000312.1:0-2927 GCA_044338265.1 Bacteroidia bacterium
TCCAGATCCTCTTGAACTTGAACCATCAGGGATTCCTTCTTGAGCAGATGTCCAAGTTGCAGACACTTTACCACCAGTATGCGCATAAACTCTGGTATAAATCGAACCATTAGTTTGTTGGTTATTCTTCGTTTCTCCAATTTTGGTAGCTTTTGAATAGGTGGCTCCTTTACCCAAACTAGTAGTTGATAATTTTTTACTGTTATCAGTTCTTACAACTGAAGGTTTGTAGGTATCAGCTGTTTTCTTAACTGTGTTTACTTCAGTATTGTAATTTGTTGGTAGTACTCTGTTTTTGGGTGCTTGAGCAAATGCTGCACTACTAGCAATTGCAATACTTAATAGGAAAATTTTCTTCATTTTTTTATGGTTTATTTGGTTTTATTTTTATTTTTATAATTGCATAATTAATAATTTAGTAACAATAATGCAAACAAATTTATTTTTTTAACTTAAATTATTTTTATCAATATTTCTTTTAGCATTTCTTGGTTTGTCATAGCTACGCTGTTAATACCTTTACTTTTTAAGTCGTATTGCGAACAAATGGATATAACTTTTTCAATTTCACTTAAACTGAATTTTTTTACCAAATTTACATAATCATCTGCTGAAAAATAATTTAAACCAAAAGCCCTCATGATAGTATTCTTATCTGTAGTATTTGTTTTTTTTATGATATAACCTTTTGAGAACATACCGCTTAAAACGGCTACAAATGGAATAATAGAAAAGTCTTTTGCTTTGGCTAAATGATGACCAATTTTAAATGCTCTTTGCGAATTTTTATCTGCAATGGCACTTAGTAATTCAAATGAATTAAAGTCTTTACTAATACCAATATAAGTTTCTATATCTTTATCAGAAATATTTTTGTCGCCACCTGATTTATTAATAAAAAGCTTGTCTAATTCATTCGATATTTTTGATAAATCATTCCCTAAAGAATCCGCAATTATCTGAACTGATTTATCGCCAATGGTATAACCCTCGGCTACAACATAATTTTTTATCCAAGGCATTAAATCTTTCTCGTATAATTTAGCACTTTCAAAAACTACGTGCTTTGCTGCTTCTTTGTAAAATTTAGTTCTTTTATCAATTTTTTTGCCTTTAACGGCAATCACTAAAATGGTACTTGGAACTGGTTTTGTCAAATATTTCTCAAAACCTTCTAAGTTTTTAAATCCTTGCGCTTCTTTTACAATAATTACTTGTTTATCGGACATCATTGGAAAGCGTCTTGCCGCTTCAATAACTTGGTTTGGATCCACATCCTTGGCATAAAAAATTGTTTGGTTAAAACCTTTTTCACTTTCGTTCAGAGCATGTTGTTCTATGTAGCTACTAATTGCATCTACAAAAAAAGTTTCCTCACCATGCAAAATATATATTGGAGCAAATCGCTTTGCTTTTAAATCTTGCATTATTTTGCCATATTGATTTGATAATTCTGTAGCCACTTTTTTTATGATTAATAAATAAGTTCGCAAATAATTAAATTTATTCGAGCCTTTTTACTTCTTTTGTGAACATTTGTATAAAAAACTTTGCACCTTAACCTACCAACATATCAAATAAAAATTACTAAACAGCTAAATAAACCATTTATTTACGATGAAATTAGGAAAAAATATGTAAGCTTAACACCAGAAGAATGGGTGCGTCAGCATATTTTGAATTATTTATTAAATCATAAAAAATTCAGTAAGTCGCTCATAGCTGTGGAACGGAAACTTACCTATTTAAATTCTTTTAAAAGATTTGATATTTTAGTTTTTAACAATCAAGCAAAAGCTGATATTTTAATTGAATGCAAAGCACCAAACGTAAATTTAACGAGCGAAACTGCTTTACAATTGTCATTATATAACCAAGAGTACAAAGCAAATATTATCATTATAAGCAATGGATTGAAACATTTTTCATGGAAATTAGATGCAAATATGGAATATCAATCATTTTCTTTTTTTGAATAAATAGTAACATTGGTCTAAAATAATTTAGTTTTGCTCTACGAAAAAATATAGTAAATATTGAAACTTAAAGTCTGCCATTTTTCATCTGTTCATCCCATTACTGATACACGTGTGTTTTATCGTGAATGTGTTAGTATGGCTTTGCATTTTCAAGTAGTTTTAATAGCAATTGGAGATTTTACAGGTTATAAAAATGGAGTAGAAATTATAGGTATTCCTAAACCTAAAAGTCATTTACAACGCGCATTTATAACTATTTTTAAAGTGTTTGCGCTAGCCCTCAAACAAGATGCCGACATATACCACATTCACGATGCAGAAATGCTTCCATTTGGTTTTATTCTTTCTGTGTTAGGTAAAAAAGTTATTTATGATATTCATGAAAACACCAAGCAAGATATTTTATTAAAACCATGGATTCCCGCTAAGCGCAAAGCTTTTATTGCCGGTTTATATAATCAATTATTAAAGTTTTCGAGTAATTTTTTACATTATATTCCTGTAGTAGCAAATGAAAGTTTTTTACCTATTTTCCATGTAAAAGAAAATCAATTTACTGTGATTCAAAATTTTGCCGATGCACAGCAAATGAATAATTACAAAGTTACTGAAAGAAGTATTTTACCAGGTAATCATATTTTTTATATTGGAATGATAAAAGATATGTACTACGACATTAATCCATTAATTGATGCGTTGGTAATTTTAAAAAATCAAGGTAAAACATATTATTTACATTGTGTAGGCTATTTTGGTTCTAGAACTGATAATGGTTTTGAAAGCAATTCAAATTATGAATTGGTGAAAAACCAAATTCATTTTTATGGATTTTTGGACATTGATACTGCTTATAAAATTAGCATGCAATGTAAAATAGGAATTTGTTTAAAAAATCAACCTGAATCCATGTTAGTAAGTCACGAACGTAAGTTTTTTGAATATATTTCC
>JBIILW010000313.1:0-2896 GCA_044338265.1 Bacteroidia bacterium
TTCAATGCACTAGATGAAGTAAAATCAACAGTGGGTTTTACATCATTTACAGTTACATCATAAGGAGTTTTACCTGTGTTAAAGTTAGAACCCATTTTAGCAACTGAATTGCTCATTGGAGCAAAATTAGGATTGGTATATAAAAACGGTCTTACTAAGTTAGTTTCATTCGAAGTGTTAAAAGTATCAGTACCATTAGCTACCACCCAAGCAGCTACTTGAGTACTTGTAGTTAAGGCCAAAGTATCAGAATTTGTAGCTAATCTACCTGCATATCCTAATAGAATACCAGCAATTACATTGTTTTTAAATACTGCAGTTCCATTTTGAAAACCTACATTGGTCTTTCTAGAATCTATGATTAATCCAGCAACTGGGTAGCCTTGAAAAATTGAATTTACAATTGATAAAGCTGAGTTTCTACGAATATGAGCACCGCGACCAAAATTTGTGTTAGGTGTAACAGCTTGACCTGTAAAATATGGCCCAACCATAGTAATATTTGAAAACACAGCAGATGTACGAGGTAAATTTGAAGAACCACTAGCATCGTTATCGCTTTCAAAACCATTAGAACTACTTTGATCAGCATTTTGAGGAATACGTAAACCAATTCCAAATTGAACTAATCCTTTGTAACCATTATCAGAGTCAAAATCATCATCAATACCAGCATAGGCTATTAGGTGTTTGCAATTTACTGCACCACCAAACCATTCGTAAGAGTCGTCACCAGAGTAAGAAACTTGAACGTTATCAACTAAAGTTTTACGGCCAACTGAATAAAAAGTAATACCATTAATTTCAGAGTTAGAAGCAGTAGATAAAGGAATACCAGCAAACTCAACACGTACAAATGTTAAAACACCAGAACTATCATTGTCATCTGAACCACCATGACGGCCATCAATTAAACCACCACCTACAACAGGCTTTGCTATTCCACCTTCGGCAGCAGCAGTATCACCTTGCGGTAAATTATGAATTCCTTTACCTGTGAATACTAAACCACCCCAATTTCCTGGAGCTCTAAAACCAGCGGCATTATTTGAAGTAAATACAATTGGCTCTGCCAAAGTACCACGAGCATTTAATTTTGCACCTCTACAAATAATTAAAGTACCTTTACCTGTTCCTCTAATCACTGTTCCTGCTTCAATAGTTAAAGTAGCATTATTTGTTACATAAACATAACCATCATTTAATAAATAAACATTACTCTTAGTCCAAGTAGTGTTACTTGTAATATCTCCTGCGTTAACTGTAACAGTTGTTGAAGGGTAAACAGTGTTGTTTGGATCCCAATTGGCCCATCCTTTAGTCCAATCTTTAGTGGTATCGGAATCAATTGCTCCTCTGTAATTAGTAGGAGTAAAAAAGTTGCTTTGTGAAAATGCTACTAGCGTAAACATTATCAAAAAAATAGATGTAATTAATTTTTTCATTTTTCTTATTTGTTTGTTTTAAGATGCTACAAAGGAACTTATGCATTGTTATCAAATATTAAACTCAATGTTATGTTAAAGTAAATTTAGAGTATATTTATTGTTACCAAAACATCATTATATCTGATTTCTAATAACAAAAAAAGTGTCTTGAAAATTTTCAAGACACTTTTTTTCAAGAATAATATTTTAGCTTTTTTAAAATTTATAACTCAAATTGATGGAGTAAGAAGAACCCACTTTAAAGTTCCAAATTTCATTGTCTTTTCCTGAATTAAAAGATTGATCAGTTCTTCCTTCTCCATTATTTTGATAAAAAATGATATTTTGAGCTAATAAATCTCTAATACCAAATCTAACATCTAACTTTTTGTAAAATGTTTTATTGATTTGTAAATCAATAACAGAACGTGGTTTTTCCCAATAGCTTGCATATTCTGAATTACCAACGTTTGTTATGCGTTCCCCAACTCTGTTAAATGATAAGGAAACACCATACTCTTTTTTAGTATTTGAATATTGTAAACTTGCATTAATTATATAAGGTGATTGGCCTTGAAGTGGTCTTATAGAATCAGATGTTGCCAAAACTTTTGATACATCGACTTCAGATTTAATGTAAGCTAAATTACCAATAAAATTCAATCCTTCTAAGAATTGATTTTTAACTTTAAATAGTTGACAAAAATTTAGTTTATAATCTATTTCTAAACCATAGCTGAAAGCAGATTCAACATTTGAATAACCCATAGTTTTAGGACTTCCACCTTGCGTCAACGATTTTTCAATTGGGTTTTCAAATTGTTTGTAAAACAATGAGGCTGAAACTAATTGAGCTGGAGTTGGATACAGCTCGTATCTTAAATCGTAATTATGAATTCTAGTTCTTTTTAATTTTGAATCACCTTCAACTAATAAATTATCATTGAAATCAAAGAAAGTAAATGGGGCTAATTCTCTGAACTCTGGTCGTGAAACTGTTTGTGAATAAGAAGCTCTTAAGTTTGTTTTCGTATTTAATGTATAAACTAAATTGATAGAAGGTAAAAAATCAAGAACTGTTGTGTCTAAATTAAATTTTTCAATACTTCCAGTTCTGAAAGTACTTAACTTTTGGTTGTATGATTCTGCTCTTACACCCCATACGGCTCTAAATTTATTTGTTATTTTACTATCAAATCTTAAATATGCAGCATACAAATTACTAGATGCGGTGTATGCATCAGTAGCTTTGGTTAATTCTTTTAATACAAAACCTTCAGAACTTATATTGTCGTTTGCAAATATTTGATCAATAGGTAAAGTATTCAAATCAGGAGTTTTTCCTGGAGCATAAGAATAACCTAATTGACGAGCGTTAAAATCTCTATCTCTGTATTGAGCATATCCACCAAATTTTATTTCGTTTTTGAATTTTTTAATATTCAATGGTCTTGAAATATCTACACCAG
>JBIILW010000038.1:0-10774 GCA_044338265.1 Bacteroidia bacterium
TGCAATTTAGAACGAGTAGCATTGGCAATGCGAATCATTAAATACTTGTCTATACGCAGCAATGCTTGGCCTTTTTCCACTTCTACTCTATGGTGTTCGTATAGTTCTTGGTCTTCGTTTTGGTCGTCTTCGTTTTGGTCGTTTTTTAAAAGCGGCTTTAAATACATGCAGCAAAAGTAAGGCTTTTAGTTGATAGTTGTCGGTTGTTAGTTGATAGTGATTTTTGGGTTGGTTTATTAAATAAAAGCCATTTTCTATTCATAACCTTAATTCTTAGTTAAGAAAGATACTTAAAGCATGATTTTGTAATTTATCAAAGTGAAGTCATTCCGTAGGAATCTTCCTTGCTTAAAAGCATTTAGCCATTAGTAGCCATCTTTATTAAAAAAAATGTCATAAACAAAGTAGATGCTTACCGCATGACTTTTTAGTGGATTGCCATATTCTATTAGCTTTTGCTAGCAGCCAGAAGCTAGCAGCTAGCAGCCATTACCAGCACCGCAGCGCACCAACCATTTGTTACTACTTTTTGTTGTAAATTTAAACCAAAAGCTTGGCAGCAATTTAACAAATCAGGCAAATCTGTTTCGTAAAAACCACTGATTAACACAATGCCATTTGGTTTTATATGTTTGCTCAGTTGCTCAAAACTTTTTAGTAAAATATTCTTGTTGATATTGGCTAAAATGATGTCGTATTCCACATTTGGAACAATACTTAAATCGCCTTTTTGATAATCAATATTGGTAATTTTATTATAGGCTGCGTTTTCACCTACGTTTTCAAAAGCCCAATCGTCTATGTCGTTTGCAAAAATATTGGTAGCTCCTAATTGCGAAGCCAAAATGGCTAAAACACCAGTTCCACAACCAAAATCAAAAACGGTTTTATTTTTAAAATCCATTTTCAACATCAGTTCCATAATGCTTTGGGTGGTTTCGTGGTGGCCTGTTCCAAACGAAGTTTTAGGTTGAATGATTATTTCGTATTCATACTTTTCAGTAATGTTATGGAAAGGCGCTTTTATAATCAATTTATTACTCACTATTACCGGTTCAAAACTACTTTCCCAAAGGGCATTCCAGTTTTGCTGCGCAATATTGCTTGCTATTACTTGGCTTTTATCGACCGAATATTTAAACAATATTTCATTGAACAATATTTCATCAAATATTGCCTCTTCCAAATAAGCTTCAAAACCATGGTCATTTTCCAAAAAACCTTCAAAGCCAATTTCGGATAATTCGGCTATTAACAATTCAGCTAATTCAGGATTGCAGTTTATTTGAAATACTTTGTAATTACTCATAGTTTGATTACTTTTTGGTGGGCAAATATATTATAAAGCTGCTAAGAAATTTTGAATTTTAAAATTGCGCCAAATAGTCAATAAAATTTTGTTGGTTTAATTTTAGCTAATTCATATTTGCTTTGTAAAAAAAGTATCATTTTGATGCTATAAAATCCTTATTTTGCAAAATATTTTTTATCGAAAAAACAACGTTTTTGTATATGTTAAATGCCCTTTTAAAGAAATTATTTGGAAATAAATCAGACAGAGATTTAAAACCTATTTACCCAATTGTAGCTCAAATTACTGAGGAGTATGCCAAACTTCAATCCATAACCGATGATGAATTAAGGAACAAAACTGCTGAATTTAAAGCATATATAAAAACCGAACTTACGGAAATAGATGGTAAAATAGCTTCTCTTTTAGCTGAAACTGAAGTAGACGAGATTGATTTGTTAGACAAAGATGATTTGTTTAAACAAATAGATAAATTGAAAAAAGAGCGTGATGTGCAAATAGAAAAAGCATTGAACGAAATACTTCCTCAAGCATTTGCGGTGGTAAAAGAAACTGCACATCGCTTAACTGAAAACAAACAATTAGTAGTAACTGCAAGTCAGTTTGACCGCGATTTAGCCGCACAAAGCAAACCTGTAAAACCTGTCACCATTCAAGGTGATAAAGCTATTTTTAGCAATACTTGGGATGCTGCTGGCAATACCGTAGTTTGGAACATGGTTCATTACGATGTGCAATTAATTGGTGGAATTGTATTACATAGCGGAAAAATTTCGGAAATGGGAACTGGTGAAGGAAAAACATTGGTTTCTACTTTACCTGCTTATTTGAATGCTTTGGCTGGTGAAGGTGTTCATATTGTTACCGTGAATGATTATTTGGCTCGAAGAGATAGCGAATGGAATGCTCCTTTATTTGAATTTCATGGTTTAAGAGTTGATTGTATTGACTATCATCAACCAAATACAGAAGCTAGGCGTTTGGCTTATTTGGCCGATATTACTTACGGTACCAATAACGAATTTGGTTTTGATTATTTACGTGATAACATGGCACGTGAAAAAGAAGAATTGGTTCAACGCAAGCACCATTTTGCTATGGTAGATGAGGTGGATTCAGTGTTAGTAGATGATGCAAGAACACCATTAATTATTTCAGGTCCGGTTCCTAAGGGCGATGACCAACAGTTTTTTGCTTTGAAACCTCGTATTGAAAAATTAGTCAATGCCCAAAAGCAAGTTTTCAATATGGCTTTAGGCGATGCCAAAAGAATGATTGCCGCAGGCGATGAAAAAAATGGTGGTTTTAAATTATTGCAAGCACAGCGTGCAATGCCTAAAAACTCTGCATTGATAAAATTTTTAGGTGAGCCTGGAAACAAACAAATATTAACCAAAACCGAAAGTTATTATTTACAAGATCAACAAAAAGAAATGCATAAAGTAGATGCAGATTTGTATTTTGTAATAGATGAAAAAGTAAACTCTATTGATTTAGTAGAAAAAGGTACGGAATTAATTACCGCTAATGGCGAAGATCCTCAGTTTTTTATTATTCCTGATGTAGGTTCGGCCATAGCGCAAATAGAAAACAAAGAAGGTGTTTCGGCTGATCAAAAAGCAGAAGAAAAAGAGCAGTTAATGCTTGATTTTTCTATTAAATCGGAACGTATACACACCGTTAATCAATTGCTAAAAGCATATTGTATGTTTGATAAAGATGTAGAATACATTTTATCGGATGGAAAAGTAAAAATTGTAGATGAGCAAACTGGTCGTGTGCTTGACGGACGTAGGTATAGCGATGGTTTACACCAAGCTATTGAGGCCAAAGAAAACGTAAAAGTAGAAGCTGCTACGCAAACTTATGCTACTGTAACATTGCAAAACTTTTTTAGAATGTACCATAAATTATGTGGTATGACAGGAACTGCGGAAACAGAAGCTGGTGAATTATGGCAAATTTATAAATTAGATGTGGTGGTGATTCCATCAAATAGAGCCATTGCTCGTAAAGATGAGAACGACATTATTTATAAAACTAAACGTGAAAAATACAACGCAGTAATTGACGATATTGTTAAACTTTCGGAAGCAGGACGACCAACATTGGTTGGAACAACTTCTGTAGAAGTATCGGAATTGTTAAGCCGAATGCTAACCATGCGCAAGCTAAAACACAATGTTTTAAATGCAAAGCAAAACCAACGTGAAGCAGAAGTAATTGCGGAAGCGGGACAAAAAGGTGCGGTAACTATTGCCACCAACATGGCTGGAAGGGGAACCGATATAAAACTAGGTGAAGGTGTAAAAGATGCAGGCGGATTAGCAATTATTGGTACCGAACGCCACGAATCACGAAGAGTTGACAGACAGTTACGTGGTCGTGCGGGACGTCAAGGTGATCCAGGTTCTTCACGTTTTTATATTAGTTTGGAAGATGACTTGATGCGTTTGTTTGGTAGCGAACGAATAGCAAAAGTAATGGACAGATTAGGTATGAAAGAGGGTGAAAACATTGAGCACTCTATGATTACCAAAAATATTGAAAATGCACAACGTAAAGTAGAACAAAATAACTTTGGAACTCGTAAGCGTTTGTTAGAATATGATGATGTAATGAACTCTCAGCGTGAGGTAATTTACGCTAAAAGAAGAAGTGCATTATATGGCGATAAATTAGAGTTAGACTTAAGTAATATGCTTCACGATTTGTGTTACGAATTGGTAGAAACTTATCAGGAAATGAAAAGTTTTAGTGAATTCAAATTGGAAACATTGCGCTTATTGACTCATGAAGTTAAATTAAGTGAAGATGAATTCAGTGGAAACACAGAAGTAGTAGTTGATATGTTTATGGAAGAATTAAACAATCATTACAAAGCAAAATTAGCGCATATGGCTACCCAAGCTTTTCCGGTATTTAATCAAATAAATAACGAAAATAAAGTTCAACAGCATGAAATGATTGTGGTACCAATAACCGATGGTTTACGTAATATTCAATTACCAGTAAATATTAAAGATGCAGTTGCAAATCAAGGAAAAGAAGTAGCAAAAGTATTTGAAAAATTTGCCACACTTTGGATCATTGACGATGAGTGGAAAGAACATTTACGTGAAATGGACGATTTAAAACAATCATCTCAAAACGCGGTATTTGAACAAAAAGATCCTTTATTGATTTATAAATTAGAATCTTTTAATTTATTCAAAGGTTTGTTAAGTAGAATAAATCGGGAGGTATTAGGCATGTTGTTTAAAGGACATATTATGATTGGTGACAACAATCAAAATATAAAAACAACACAACAATTACCTAAAAAAGAACCAGCACCAAGGTTACAAACCAGTAGAACAGATGACATTGCAGAAGCGCAACAAAGAGCTATGCAAAATGGTGGTGAACCAATAATTGATAAACCAAAACAACAGCAAGTATATGCTGAAGCAAAAGTTGGTAGAAACGATTTATGCCCGTGTGGAAGTGGTAAAAAATTTAAACAATGCCATGGAAAAGAAGGTGTTTAACAGGTTATATTACCTTAAAGCTTAAAAAAATAAAAAAATGGAGTTAGCTAAACGAATAGAGCATACAAATTTAAAACCTGATTGTACAAAGGAAGAAATTATTCAACTTTGTAATGAGGCAATAACACATGGTTTTTATGGTATTTGTATTTCACCATATTTTGTTCAATTAGCAAAGAAATCCATTGTAAAAAAAGCAATAAAAATTATAACTGTTGTGGGTTTTCCTCTAGGATATTCAACAGTTGGAGCCAAAGTAGAAGAAGCTAAAAAAGCAATTATTAGTGGTGCTGATGAGATAGATATGGTTATGAATATTGCTGCTTTTAAAAGTGGTGATATGCAAACAGTACAAAACGATATTCAATCGGTAGTAACAGTTTGTCATTTACAAAATAAGAAAGTAAAAGTAATCATTGAAACAGCTTATTTATCTGATGAGGAAATTATTAGGGCATGTAAAGTTTGTGCCGATTGTGAAGTAGATTTTGTAAAAACATCTACTGGTTTTGCAAGTATGGGAGCAGAGCCAAGAACAGTAAAATTAATTAGAGCAAATTTGCCTGCTAAAATAAAAATAAAAGCTGCTGGTGGAATAAAAACAAATAAACAAGCATTAGAGTTTTTGGATGCTGGAGCAGATGTTTTAGGTTGTTCTAACAGTTTGAAAATTATGGAAGAAAACAATGAAAACAATTAATACCATATTATTTATTACCTGCTGTTTTATATTAAATTACAACGCAATTTCTCAAAATATTGGGTCTGTTAAAATAAAAGGCGACAATATTTATTTAGATAGTTTAATTGATAAAAATATTGCCAAGAATAATATTAACAGAACTATTTCTGGATTTAGAATTCAATTGTTTTCAGGCAATGAACGCATCAATGCGAATAATATGAAGACAAAGTTTTTAAGATTGTTTCCTGAACAAACAGCTTATTTATCATACCAACAACCATATTTTAAAATTAGAGTAGGGGACTTTAGGTCAAAATTGGAAGCAAAACTTTTTTACAATAAAATAAAAGATGAATTTAGTGAAAGTATTATTATTCAAGACAAAATAAACCTCCCAAAACTATAAAACTTATTAATAAAGCAAAAAAGCCAAACTTATAAAATGAGTTTGGCTTTTTTGATGATAAAATTTGATAGCTAATTAATCTTTTCTTTTTAATTTTTTCTTTAGTTTGGTAGTCATTTTGTTGATGCGTTTGTAGTAACCAGTTTTGTTTGCTGCCACATAAATAGTAAGCTTTTTACCCTTTTGAACATTGTTACTCTTCAATTTATTCCAATGTTTAATATCTGCATTACTGCAATCAAACCAATCGGCTATATCACTTAATACATCACCACGTTTAACAACATAAAAAACCTTAGCTAATTTCTGACTTTTTGGTTCAGTATCAGTTTCTATTTTATCTTTTTTGGAATTTGTGTTTTTATTATTGGGAGTAACTACATCTGGAACATTTTCTGTAATTACACTTGTGTGGTCTTGTGGCTCTTCTTTTTGAATGATTATTGGAGCAACATCAGTATTAATTGGCTTATAAACACTGTCGTTTAGTAAGTAAAATAACTTTGATTTATTTTTAGGAATTTTTATATAATAGCCATCAGCACTCATGGGAATTACATCTTTTTTAAACATTGGATTTAGCTTACGCAATTCGTCTAAATCAATGCTTAGCGTATTGGCAATTTGAGTTAACGAAAGCCATTTATTTACCAAAACACTATCATTATCATAAACCAAATCTGAAGGTATAGCCTTAATTCCATGTTCTTTATAGTAATTTAAAATATATGTAGCAGCTACGAATTGAGGATATAAATCGCGGCAATTAGTAGGTAAATAATTAAAAATATCCCAATAGTACAAACTGTTTCCGGCCATTCTAATTGATTTATTCATAGAAATTGGTGAACAGCCATAAGCACCAATTACCAAAGGCCATTGCTTGTAAATGCTGTGTAAATCTTTAAAATGCTGTGCAAATACTGCCGAAGATTTATTGATATCTCTGCGTTCATCTACATAAGTATTTACCTTTAACTTATACATTTTTGAAACCGTGTAACTCATGGTCCAAATTCCGCTAGCACCATTTGCATTTGAAAAAGTTGGATTCAATTCTGACGAGGAAACTGCTAAATATTTTAAATCTGTTGGCAATCCTTTTGCTCGCAAATGTTTCTCTAAAATTGGGAAATAGTATTTGCTTAAAGCAATTAAATCGCGGGTTTTAGCAGGATTTTGAATATAATATTCAATGTGTTTTTTTACCTCTGGATTATATATTAATTCAGTTTGCGATCGCAATGCTGCCAAACGCTGAATATAAATTTGATCTTGAGCAAAAATTTGAAATGGAATTGCAAGCAACATCAAAATGGCAATGATTTTTGCAGTTTTGCTTTGCAATTTATATAATTGGATAGGGGTTAAATTCATTTTATAAATTTATAAACGAGGTATTACTTGTTTTTACTGCAAGTGTAACTTAATAAAAGAAAGAAAATATAAGAAGTAATTAAGTTGTAAACACCTTAAATGGCATTTGGTCTTATATTTTTGACCATTTCCAAAAGCTTGGCTTCTTCTCTATGATTTGCCATTAATTGTAATCCAATTGGCATGTTTTCGCTGTCGGTTCCGTAAGGAAATGAAATTGCGGGAATACCAACTATATTAGCATGAACAGTAAAAATATCGGCTAAATACATTTGAATTGGATCGTTGCTTTTTTCTCCAATTTTAAATGCTGTAGTTGGCGTTGTTGGTGATAATATAAAGTCGTAATTTTTAAAAATTTCAGCTGTTTTATTGGCTACAACTCTTCTTACTTTTTGAGCTTTGGTGTAATAAGCATCATAATAACCTGAACTTAACACAAAAGTTCCAAGCATAATTCTTCGTTTTACTTCTGGTCCAAAACCTTCAGAACGAGACATGCGAATGGTAGATTCAATATCTACAGCATTTTGGCTACGCAAACCATAATGCATTCCTGCAAAACGCGATAAATTGCTAGAAGCTTCAGCAGTTGTTAAAGTATAATAAATAGGAATTACATAGCTTAATTCAGGAAAACTAATGGCATCTACTTGATGACCTTCAGTTCTTAATTTTTCTATCAAATTTAGTGTTGCTTGTCTAACTTCTGGCTGCACACCTTCCATGTCAAGTGTTTCTTGAATATAAGCTATTCTTTGTTTTTTAGGTAAATCAAATGTAAAATCGTTGGCATCTTCTTGAATTGCAGTAGCATCAAATTCATCTTTTCCGGCCATTACCGAAAGTAATAATTGCGCGTCTTCAGAGCTTTTAGTAATGGTTCCTATTATATCAAAACTACTTGCATAAGCTATTAAACCCCAACGCGAAATTCGACCATAAGTTGGTTTAAAACCATAAGTTCCAGTAAATGCTCCTGGCTGACGAATAGAACCTCCAGTATCACTACCTAATGCTGCATGGCAAAGTTGGGCCTGCACCGAAACTGCCGATCCGCCTGAGCTTCCGCCCGGCACTTTTGAATTATCCATGTCGTTTAAAACATTCCCAAAAGCTGAGTTTTCGTTAGATGCGCCCATGGCAAATTCATCGCAATTTAAGCGACCAATAATAATGGCATCTTCGGCTAATAATCGCTCAACTGCTGTGGCTGAATAAAGCGATACAAAGTTTTCAATTATTTTAGAGGAAGCAGAAACTTTGTGATCTTTATAACAAATATTGTCTTTAATGCCAATCACCATTCCTGCTAATTTACCAGCAGTTCCATTTGCTATTTTATTGTCTATATTTTTTGCCGTGGCAATGGCTTCATCGCTCCAAACTTCCAAAAAAGCATTCAAGTGTTTTTTGTTTGCTATATTTTGTAAATATTGGTTTACAATGGCTTCAACATTGATAGTTTTACTAGCCAAGGCTTGGCTAATTTGAGCATATGAAATATAATTTTCCAATTATTTTTACTGGTTTTAATTGCTAAAATAGCAATGATAATTAAACAAAAAAATTCCTCTAAACCTAGAGGAATTTCGAATTGAAATATTTTAAAAAATTACTGAAAAAATTATTCAGCGTCTTTTTTATCTTTAGTTTTCATGCCGTCTTCTATTTGGTCTTTTACACTTTTTTTGGCATCGTTAAATTCGCGCATACCTTGACCAATACCACGCATTAATTCAGGAATCTTTTTACCACCAAATAATAGTAAAATAGCTAATCCTATTAATATCATTTCTGTACCACCTAATCCAAACATAATTTTATTATTTTATTGAACGCAAATGTAACCATTAATTTTTATTTTGAAAATATTTTTTATCAGTTAGTTAAGTGTTTTACATCTGCTTGCCGGCAACTGTATTTTGAAGAATTTAAGTATATTTTTTGTGTTAGTTACTTTCTATAAACCAATCAACTCCTCAACCCATTAACCAAACCTACCCTAATTGAATACCCTTTAATTTTCTATAAAAACCAATGGCAGCATTATCAGTCATACCCGAAATGAATTCGCAAATTTTCATTACGCGGGTGTATAAATCAGGATTTGGAATTTTGTGTTTACCAATAAATTGTTCTGGAATCAATTCAATTACTTTTTTACTTTGGTAAAATATTTTTGAATGATCTAAATGAGCTTCGTGGTGTTGGTTTAAAGCTTTGATGCAAATATGCAGCAAGCCACTGATTACTTCAAAACCAGCTGCTTCTATTTCCAAAACTATTCTATTTCTGTAAACTTTTTCTTTGGTAATGGCTTTTATTTTTTCTACTAAATGAATTTTACTACTTAATTTTATCAGCGATTTGTCAAAAGTTCCGTTCAAAATAGCTTCTTCATTTTGCATAAAAATAACTGCTAATTCATTGGTAAGGCTATCAATTGCAGAAGCACGTAAAAAACCAATTTGACCTTCTAAAGTCATTTGTTCAAATTTATTTTCATCAAAAAACTCCACAAAAGGAATCAATAATTCTTTGGCGTAATTCAAGTCAATCCATTTGAGGTTTAAGCCATCTTCAAAGTCAATAATGCTGTAACAAATATCATCGGCAGCTTCCACCAAAAAAGCCAATGGATAACGACACCAATTCAAATTTCCATCGTTTCTAAGGTTTAATAAGCCTAGTTTTTGAGCCACATCGGTAAAATAGGAAACCTCACTTTGAAAGAATCCAAACTTTTTTTCGCCCACTTTTTTATCGGAATAATTGGGTAAACTTTCTTTTGGATATTTGCTAAAAGCAGCCAAAGTTGGGTAGGTTAATCGTAAACCTTTTTCGTTTCCACTGTAATTACAAAGTATTTTAAAACCATTGGCATTGCCTTCAAAATTGGTTAAATCTTCCCATTGTTTGGGGTTATTTATTTCCTTTTCCAATTCCTTTCCTTTTCCATTCAGAAAATATTCGCGAATGGCATCTTCGCCACTGTGGCCAAATGGCGGATTGCCAATATCGTGAGATAAACAAGCCGCGGCCACAATGCAACCTATGTCGTAGCTACTTAATTCGTTTTGTAATGCAGGATACTTTAGTAATAATGCTTCTGCTACTTTTCGTCCTAAACTGCGGCCCACGCTTGAAGTTTCTAAACTATGAGTTAGTCGGTTATGAACAAAATCGTTTTCTGGAAGTGGAATAACTTGGGTTTTATCTTGCAGTTTTCTAAAAGATTCTGAAAAAACTACTCGGTCAAAATCACGTTCAAATTCAGTTCTGCTCGTTCCATTGTCTTGCAGTGTTTGGTTATATCTATAAGGTTTTAAAAGTTGTGGCCAATTCATTGTCATGTTGCAAATATATTAAACCATGTGGTTTACAATAGCTTTTTATTCAACAAGCCTTAACGTTGTTGCGAGGGATAATTTTTTTTAAGGTAAATATAAAAATAGGTTTAG
>JBIILW010000039.1:0-10763 GCA_044338265.1 Bacteroidia bacterium
TATTAGACTGTTGGACTTCTAATTGTGGAATTTGTTTTAAAAAATTTCCAGATTTTGATAAAATCCAAAGTAAATATACCAAAAGTAAAATCCAATTTTATACACTTAATTTGCCACTAAAAAGAGATACTTTTGATAAATTGGTCTCTTTAATAAGTAACAGTTATAATAAAGAAAATTGTCTATTTGCTTTAAGTGTTAACGATATAGATTGTTTGAATATTAGAGCAGTACCACATTACATAATAGTAAAAAATAATAAGATTTTGTTTAGTGGTAATATTGATGTTTTGCCCAAAAATTTCATACATGATTTATGCGATGAAATTGATAAATATCTTGAATAAAAATAATTATATTAAAAAAATAAGTTTAATTAGATTTTTAATAATCCAATCAATTATATATTTAATTGATTGGGTTATTTCATTATCATACAAATCAATTTTTCAATGAAACCAATAATTTTATTCAGCTCCTTGTTTGTTTTGCTTTTGTTTAAGGCAGAAAACAATTATTTGGTTAGCCTTGGCAAACCCCCCGATTGTAATGGCTTTAACTTTTGTAATGTAGCGGTAAGCAGCGCTGAAAGCAGAAAAGAAAACGAAGTGCTAGCCACCATAGAAGTGTTAGATGAAAAGCATATTCAATTTAGCTTTTTAAAACGTACTGTTACCGATAAACTGTTTTTAAAATATTTTGCCACTGGCAACTTTTTACTAGACGATGATTATACCTTTCACGAAGAAATTTGCAACGCACTTGAACTTAAAAGATGCACCCTCAAAAAAGGTAAATATGCCATTTCCGATGAGTATGATAAGTATGTGGTGGTGTTTGGCTATTAGCAGCTGGCTTCTGGCTTCTGGCAGCTGGCATAAACACCAGCAAATTGTGGAAACGTCATCCTGATTCCGCCAAAGCGAAAGAAGGAACTATCTGTTTTCTGCACCTTTTAAAGTTGCTTCATGCATCAGTATGATGATAGCTAAATTGTTCATTAAACATCCAAAATTCAACATCCAAAATTAAGTTTTGAAAAAAATTCTATTCATTTTTTTTGCCATTGTTGGCACCTTTGCCAATAATAAAAGCAGCGCCCAAAGCCTGAACGACAAAATACGTTTGTATGAATTTTTGGTGGAATGCCCTATTTATAAATGCAATATCATAGGTAAAATAATAGATACTACTTTGCTAGTAGCACCACCCAAATCAAAGTTTATGTTGGTGGATGTAAAGCAAGATTTATGTGTTATTAGGTTTACTTTTTTAAACAAAAAAAAGCCAAATAATAAATTAAATTCTATAGAAGATTATACCACTTACACTTATTATTCCATTACCAAAGCACAACTTGATTTTAAAGCTTATTTGGTTAAAAAATCCGACTTTGATTTGGTAGTAGGAACCATTATGACACCCATTAAATTGCGCTTTGGTCCTTTTGATTTCAGCAAAGATATTTCAGTTGGTTCAACCTTTGGCGTAAAATATACTTTGAACCAAGACAAGCAAGCCGCACTCGATTTTTTGATAGGAGTTGGCATATCTTCCGTTACAGTCGATAGTTTTTCAACCAGGGGGAAAACACAAAAATCACAAGAGTTATTGTCTTTTACTCCTTCGTTTGGTGTGGTAATAGAAATGGGAAATGCACAAGTAGGAATCTTTACAGGATTTGATTTTATAAGCAATGCCAACGAAATAAAATATGGTTGGATATACCAGGCCAAACCCTGGGTTTCATTTGGTATTGGTTATTCCATGTTTTCGTTTAATTTGAAGAAATAATTTTTCGAAAAACATAAAAATCCATTTAAAAAATTGATACTTAAATTATGGCTAATAATTATATTTTCGCATTTTAAAAACAAACATTAAATTGATTATTAAAATTATACCATGGAAACTTTATCTATTTTAGCAAAAGTAGTGGTGTATTCATTGTTTGTATTTGCATTTTATACTTGGAATAGAATTAGAATAATTACAGACTTTAATAAGCGCTCCATGTTTTATTTAATCCTATTATTGGCTAGTTTGTTCTTAGTTATTTATGTTGATTTTATTGAGAAATTTAGTACTGAAATAAAGGGTTTTTATTTTCAATATGCCAATTATTCAATGGTACTTATTCTAGTCGTTTTCAGCATTCTCAAAAAGAATAAAGACCATGCTGCAGATATATATTTTAAATCACGAATTGAACTTTTAGTATTATGGACTATTTTTATACTTTATCAATTTTTTTTAATGGATAAATAAATGCCGATTATACAAAGCAATTACAAAGGTAATAGATGGAATAAGAACAAACATTTGGAAACAATGCTTCCTGCTTTGTTCCGAAAAGTAAGTGTAAATTATAAGCGCGAAAGAGTAGAATTAACCGATGGTGATTTTATAGATTTAGATTGGGTTTGCAGTGGCAGTCAAACATTACTTATTTTATTTCATGGATTGGAAGGAAGTTCGCAATCGCAGTATATGAAAGGATTTGCAAAGCATTTCAGTACTCGTTATTTCGATGTTTGTGCCATGAATTTCAGGAGCTGTAGCGGTGAAAATAATCGATTACTTTCCAGTTATCACATGGGAAAAAGTGACGATGTCAATTTAATCATTGAACATATTTTAAAACAAAATAATTACAAGCATTTGGTGCTTGGTGGATTTAGTTTAGGTGGAAATGTATTACTGAAATATTTGGGTGAAAATGCCAATCATTTATCCAATAAAATTAAATGTGCTTTTGCCTTTTCTGTACCAGTTGATTTGGCCTCAAGTGCTCAAGTTTTAAGTAACAAAGTAAACAAACCTTACATGTTTAATTTTTTGAAAAGCTTGAACAAAAAAACCATGGAGAAAAGTAAAATTTTCCCCCAACAATTAGATATTGCTGGAATTGAAAAAGTGAAAACTTTTGTAGAATGGGACTCATTGGTTACTGCTAAAATGCATGGCTTTAAAAATGCGCAAGACTATTATAATAAATGCAATTCACTGCAGTTTTTACCAAATATTACTTTACCAACTTTATTGGTAAATGCTTTAAATGATCCGTTTTTAACAAAATCATGTTTCCCAATAGATATGGCTAAAAAGCATAAATTTCTGCATTTAGAAACACCTAAAAAAGGTGGTCATGTTGGTTTTTCAATGAACGGAATTCAGGGAAATTATTATTCTGAATTGAGGGCTTTTGAATTTGTAAGTAATTATATTTATGCTTAAAAATTAAGTTTATGAATTAACCAAAGGCATTACTTTTTTACCAATTAACTCAATGGCTTTTAAATGTTTTTCGTGCGATAATCCAGCGCTATCCATTTGAAAAGTAACTCTTGAAATTCCTCCTAATGCTTCACTATGGCGTAATATTTTTTGTGCCACTTCCTCCGGACTGCCAATTAATATTGCACCTAAATCACCAATTTGCGATTCAAATCTTGTGCGAGTAACAGGTGGCCAACCTCGTTCTTTACCAATTTTTGTAAACGTTTCAGCATATCCAGGATAATAATCGTCAATGGCTTCTTGGGTGGTATTGGCCACATAACCCAAAGAGTGAAAACCAACTTTAAGTTGCTCATTCGAATGTCCAGCTTTTCTGCCAGCTTCTCTGTATAAATCTATGAGTGGTTTAAAACGATGTGTTTCACCTCCAATAATTGCTACCATTAACGGCAATCCAAGTTGTCCCGCTCTCACAAACGATGCTGGTGTACCACCAACACCTAACCAAATGGGTAATTTATTTTGAAATGGTCGCGGATATATAGTTTGATTGATCAATGAAGGACGAAACTTTCCATTCCATGAAATGGTTTCATTTTTACAAATTTCAAGTAATAAATTCAGCTTTTCTGTAAACAATTCATCATAATCATGAACATTGTAACCAAATAATGGAAATGCTTCGGTAAATGAACCTCTGCCAACTACAATTTCAGCCCTGCCTTTTGATATTAAATCTAAGGTAGCAAAATTTTGAAATACCCTTACTGGATCGGCAGCACTTAAAACTGTAACTGCGCTGGTTAATTTAATTTGCTTGGTAATGGACGCTGCTGCAGCCAATATAATACTTGGTGCAGCGTCTAAAAATTCTTTTCGGTGGTGTTCGCCAATTCCAAATACACTTAATCCCATTTCATCAGCAAAGGCTATTCGTGCTAATAATTCATTGAGTGATTTGCTGTTATTTTCAGCCGTATTATTATCATTTTCAATTGATGCAGCTGCAAAACTATCTATTCCTATTTCCATGCTAATTTTATTTCCAAAATTAGTATTTATTCCAATGTGTTTTAATAATCTTTTATGTTATTTATTACACATCAAATAACTTTAAATCACCATTTTCCTAAATGTTAAATTAATTCTTGGTCCTAATACTTTAGTGGTTTTTGGCAAGGCATGTTTCCAAAATAGTTGTGTTTCGTTTTTCATTTCTAATAAACTTCCTTTTTCTAAAATTACGGAAACTGTTTGTTTGTTTATTTTATGTTTCAACGAAAATTTTCTTTCAGCTCCTAGGCTCAAAGATGCAATAGACGCTGATGGTTCCAGCTCTTTTTCATCATCGCTATGCCAGCCCATTCCTTCGCTTCCATTTTCATATAAATTAAGTAAACAGGCATTATAAGTTTCACCCGTTTTTTGTTCTATTATTTGTTTTAAACTTAAAAGTGCTGGCGTAAATGGCAATGCTTTTTTCGAAATATTGGAATAGGTATAATCAATATTTGAAGTGGCATACCAAGCTACTTTTCTATTGGTTATTATCAATTTTCCAAAAATAAGTACCTCATCGTTTTTCCATGCTATTGTATTATTTAATTCATTAAAATAATGCAATATTTCTTCATCACTTAATATTATTCCAAAGTAATTTACATGGCCATTGCATGGCAATAAATTACTTGTATGATTATTAAATAATAGTTGGTGTTGTATTGGGTTTGGCATAGCTTAATCGTGCAATTTTTGTAGTTTTATAATAACTGTCGAGCCCACTGCAAGTTATAGTTTGCGCCATATCTAAGTTTATAAAACCATCGTTTTCCATGCAATTAGTTGGATAGTTAATGAGTTTTATTTCGCCAATTAACAAAATAGTTTGATTGCTTTGAACAGTTATTTTTTCTTTCAATTGAACACCTAATTGAATAAAACTTTCCTTTACAAATGGAGCTATAAAATTTTCTTTATACTCAGCTGTTAATTGCGTAGCTTCAAACTCCGATATTTCTTTTTCATAACGAGCAGCTGTTTGATGTGCTTGCACATAAATCGATTCATTTATATGATTAATGGTGTAATATTCTTTAGCCAAAATATTAGCAAGCGTATGTCTTTCAACCGAATCGGGTCGTACAAAAAAACCAATTAAAGGTGGATTTGCACCTATATGAACAATGGAATTGAAAATGGCTAAGTTAGTTTGATTTTCATTATTTACAGTTCCAATTAAACTCACACTTTTATAGCCACCAATCGAATTAATGAGGTTGGCCCTTTTGCGTTGTTCCATTTGCATAATTTCATCAAAATGAAGACAGGTATTTATTGAATTATCCATTTTTTATATTATTCATTCCACCATCCACAGCTAAAACTTGTCCCGTTACCCAAGCCGATTGTTCTAGTAGTAAAAATACAATGGCATTCGCAATATCGGTTGGTTCTCCAATTTTCCGCAAAGGATTTCTTTTTTGCATGGCTTCTATTTTTTCTGGCGAGCTGATGAATTTACTTCCTAATGGCGAATTCACCAATGATGGTGCCACGCAATTTACCCGAATATTGGGTGCTAATTCGGCCGATAATGCTCTGGTTAATCCCTCAACTGCTCCTTTTGCCATGGCAATAGAACTATGAAATGGCATGCCAGTACTTACCGCTACAGTACTTATAAATACGATGGAAGCATTTTCCGGTTTTTTTAAATTAGATAAATAGGCTTGCACAAATGCAACTGCACCCAACGAATTGATTGATAAATCGTTGTTAAATTCTGCTGGGGTTAAACGTGCAAATGGTTTTAAATTAATAGTTCCTGGAAAATATACCAATCCATCAATTGGTTTTTCTATAGCTGGGAAATTTCCAAAATCATAACTTGGCACTTCGTAAAATTCATCGTAATCAAAATCTTTTGGCTTGGTGCTAATTCCAATAATTTGATAACCTTTTTCTTTTAAAAATATAGCTGTTTGCTTTGCAATGGCACTTGAAGCACCTGCTAAAATAAATGTTTTGTTTTGGTTCATTATCGTTTCGAAATTTTATTGTTTGAAATACTTCTTTGTAAATTGCATTTAAATCTATCAATATCACTATTGCGTTTGGCAACATGCTTTGTTTTACAATTTTCTACTCTTTTTCGCCATAATTTATAACTACTAAATTTTAAATTGTTTTTCATCAAAACTTTCACATCTGCTTCTTTTAAACCAAACTGAAATTCAATGGCATCAGAAGGAGTCCTGTCTTCCCAAGCCATTTCAATTACTCGGTCTATCATTATTTCATTGAGTTCAGTTTTCATTGCGCTGCAATTTGTTTGATTTATTATTTGATTAAACACACTTATTGTAAATAAGTTTACATGTTTTAATAAATTATTTTATTTGAAGTTACGCCTTCATTTATAATAAAAAATTTATATTATCATGTAGTAATTGTATTTTTACCACATGATAAATTTTGAAAAACTATGTATTAATACTTGTAATTTGGCTAAAATAGCAGGTCAGTTCATCATGAAAGAAAGCAAAGGTTTTAGTTACGATAAAGTAGAAACTAAAACTTTTAACCAACTGGTAAGTTATGTAGACAAAACCGCTGAACAAATGTTAGTGGAAGGTTTGCAAAAATTATTGCCCCAGGCAGGTTATATCACAGAAGAAGAAACCATTGCCACCGAAGAAAAAGAGTTCATGTGGATCATTGATCCGCTTGATGGCACTACCAATTTTATTCATAGCCTTCCTGTTTTTAGTGTAAGTATTGGCTTAATGCAAAATAAAGAATTAATATTAGGCGTAGTTTATGAATGCAACAGAGATGAAATGTTTTATGCTTGGAAAGGCAGCAAGGCATATTTAAACAATCAAATTATTCAAGTAAAACAAAATCCCGATTTAAGTAAATCGCTTTTGGCTACTGGTTTTCCCTATTACGATTTTGAGGTAATGGAAAATTATTTGGCTACACTCAAATATTTAATGGTAAATACACAAGGAATGCGCAGAATGGGAAGTGCCGCTGTCGATTTGGCTTACACCGCTTGTGGCCGATTTGATGGATTTTTTGAATACGGACTTCACCCTTGGGATGTGGCAGGTGGTGCTTTTATAGTTCAACAAGCTGGCGGAAAGCTCAGTACATTTGAGGGAAATGACAATTATATTTTCAGTAAAACTTTAATTGCCTCATCGGCTGTTTTATACCCAAGCTTTTTTGAGGTCATTAAAAAGAATTTTTAACACCCACCGTCAGAAGTTTGAGCTAATATATAGGGTTGGGAAGTTTGAAAGCGATTGACATTTTATGAGTTTTAAAATTTCTCCCTAAAAAGTGCTTTCTCCAAAGCAAATAATATTTCTAAATTGCAATTTTCAAGTCAATTTATAAAAAGTTTGATTATCATTGCGCTCATTTTAAAAAATAGGTGAGGTATAATATTCTATAAATTAGAAAATTAAGTTTAATTGAATTTTTTTAAACTTTTTTTACAATTTTTTCTAGAAGTGTTTGTTATTGTAAACATAATGATATACTTTTGCCACCCTTAAAAAAAAGAATAAAGCTGTGGATTCATTGAGTTACAAAACAATATCGGCAAACAAAGCTACTGTCAACAAAGACTGGTATGTATTTGACGCTGAGGGACAAACTGTAGGACGTTTCTCTACAAGATTAGCAAATATGTTGCGTGGAAAGAACAAAGTAAACTTTACACCAAATGTTGATTGTGGAGATAATATTATAGTTGTCAACGCTAGTAAAGTACGCTTTACTGGAAATAAATTAAACGATAAAGAATACAAATTCTACTCTGGACATCCAGGTGGATTGAGAACTGAAACTGCAAAGCAGTTATTGGTTCGTAGACCAACTTACGTTGTAGAACATGCAATAAAAGGTATGTTACCTAAAAACAAATTGGGTGCAGAAATATTCCGCAACCTTTATGTTTATGAAGGTTCAGAACATCCTCATGCTCCTCAACAACCAAAAGAACTTAAATTTTAAAAATGGAAGTGAATAACGCACTAGGAAGAAGAAAAACTGCTGTTGCTCGAGTGTACCTATCAGTAGGAACGGGCAATGTAACGGTAAACGGTAAAGATGTGAAAGTATACTTTCCATCACTTGTAATGCAAAATGCTGCTTTAAAACCTTTTGAGGTTACCAACACTGTTGGTCAGTATGATGTAAGAGTACTTGTGAATGGTGGTGGAACATCAGGCCAATCCGAAGCAGTTAGTTTAGGAATTACAAGAGCGCTTGTAAAATTCGATGCAGAACTGAAACCTGCCTTAAAAGCAGTTGGTTTAACTACACGTGATCCAAGAATGGTTGAGCGTAAAAAACCTGGTCAGAAAAAAGCTCGTAAGCGTTTCCAATTTGTTAAACGTTAATCAAAAGGTACACATAAAATGGCAAAAATTACTCAAGAAGAATTATTGGAAGCAGGTGTGCACTTTGGTCACCTTACCCGTAAGTGGAGCCCTAAAATGGCACCGTATATTTTCATGGAAAAGAACGGTATTCACTTAATAGATTTAAATAAAACTGCAGTTAAATTAGAAGAAGCTGCTCACGCATTAAAAAATATCATTCGCTCTGGTCGCAAAGTAATGTTTGTGGCAACTAAAAAACAGGCTAAAGAAATTATTGAAGCTGAAGCTAAACGTGTTAACATGCCTTACGTAACTGAACGTTGGTTAGGTGGAATGTTAACTAACTTCCAAACTGTTCGTAAGTCTATCAAAAAAATGCAAATGATTGAAAAGATGGGTATCGATGGTACTTATACTAACATCAACAAAAAAGAGCGTTTAATGCTAGACAGAGAAAAAGAAAAATTAACTAGATTAGTTGGTGGAATTGCGGAAATGAACCGTACGCCTGCTGCTTTAATTATAGTGGATGCAAAACGCGAACATTTAGCAGTAGCTGAAGCAATGCGTTTAAATATTCCAACTTTTGCTTTAGTTGATACCAATACTGATCCAAACAATATTGATTATCCAATTCCAGCAAATGACGATGCAGCAAAATCAATCGCATTAATTACAAAATATTTAACTGATGCAATTGTTGAAGGTATGGCTGAACGTAAAAGCGATAAAGAAAAAGAAAGTGATAAAGAAACAATAGTTGTGGCAGAAACTGAAACAACTGAAGCTTAATTTATCAAACTTTTATAAATATTATTAATGAAAAGAGAATTTGGATTTAGGTTCAAATTCTCTTTTTTATAAAATGGAATTTGCTGATTTTTAATCAGAATTTCCAAAATTCTCAAAAAATTAATTAAAAAAAACAAAAATATATGTCGATTACAGCAGCAGATGTAAACAAATTACGCCAAATGACTGGTTCAGGAATGATGGATTGTAAAAAAGCTTTAACTGAAACCAATGGTGATTTTGAAGCAGCAGTTGATTTATTACGTAAAAGAGGAGCTAAAGTTTCAGCTGCTCGTGCAGATAGAGATGCCAAAGAAGGTGCAGTTATTGCTAAAACTACTGCAGATAAAAAATTAGGAGTTATTATTCACTTAACTTGTGAAACAGATTTCGTAGCAAAAAATGAAGATTTCGTTGCTTTTGCAAATCAAATTGCTGATTTAGCCCTAGCTAATAAAGCTGCAAACGTTGATGCTTTAAAAGCATTAACAATGGATGGTTTGCCATTATCAGAAAAATTATTAGAGCAAGTTGGTAAAATTGGTGAAAAAATTGATGTAATCAATTATGTAATCATGGAAGGTGAAAACATTGTTCCTTATATTCATGCTGCTAATCGTTTAGGTGTTTTAGTGTCACTAAACAATGCTGGAAGCGAAGCAAATTTTGTAGCTGGAAAAGATGTTGCCATGCAAATTGCAGCAATGAATCCAATTGCATTAGATAAAGATGGCGTTGATGCTTCTATTATTGAACGTGAAATTCAAATTGGAAAAGATCAAGCTATTGCTGAAGGTAAACCAGAAGCAATGTTAGAAAAAATTGCTCAAGGTAAATTGGGTAAATTCTATAAAGACAACACACTTTTAAATCAAGAATTTGTAAAAGATAGTTCTAAAACTATTACTCAAATGTTAGACAGTGTAGAAAAAGGCCTAACAGTTAAAGCTTTCAAGCGAGTAGCACTTGGTTAATAAAATCTTTAAAAGTCCCTCACAAGGGACTTTTTTTTTGTACTATTATTGCAATTAATAAATAATTGTTAATTTTATAAAAATATTTAAAATGAAATATAAACGCGTACTCTTAAAATTAAGCGGTGAGGCCTTAATGGGCGACCAACAATATGGTATTGATCCTAAAATATTAGAACAATATGCCCGTGAAGTAAAACAAGTTGCCGATATGGGTGTGGAAGTTGCTGTGGTAATTGGTGGTGGAAATATTTTTAGAGGTGTTCAAGGTGTGGCTGGAGGAATAGTTGACAGGGCGCAAGGCGATTATATGGGAATGCTTGCAACTGTTATCAATGCAATGGCTTTACAAGGTGCTTTT
>JBIILW010000314.1:0-2891 GCA_044338265.1 Bacteroidia bacterium
TGGTGTTAGATAGTAAGCCAACACAAGTAACTTTAGTTCCCGATTCTTTGAATCAAATTACCAGTAATCATGGTTGGGATACTTTAAAAAATTACCAGTTTTTATCTGATATGATCAAAGTTTTTAAAAAAGAAGGCATTAGAACTTCCATTTTTGTAGATGCAAATTTAGAAATGATAGAAGGAGCAAAATTGACAGGAACTGATAGAGTAGAACTTTACACCGAACATTTTGCGCAGCATTTTCACACCGATAAAGAAAATATAATTAAACCATATACTATGGCAGCCATTCGCGCACATGAACTAGGAATGGGAATAAATGCTGGCCACGATTTAGATTTGGAAAACTTATATTTTTTTAATCAAAATATTCCAAATTTGGCAGAAGTTTCCATTGGTCATGCTTTGGTTTGCGATGCCATTTACTTAGGTTTGCATAACACCATTCAACTATATAAAAACAAATTAAAATAAAAGAAAATTGATGAATAGAAATTGGTTGTATACACTTAGTTTAACTCCTGGTTTAGTAGCCATTTATGGCAATTTAACAGGGGGAATTTTTGCCTTAGGCAATTTTGTTTTTTCACTTGGTTTTTTGGCAGTTTCAGAATGGATTACCAAAGATTTTCTTTCGAACGATGCAAGTGATCAGGATGATTTTATTCCAAAATTTATTCTGTTACTGCATATTCCATTTCAATTATTGTCGGTGGCAAGTTTATTTTACGGAATTTACACGCATGTTTTAACCGATTATTTTGTGGTAGGCGCAGCTTTAAGTACGGCATTAAATTCTGGAACTTCCGCCATTATTGTATCACACGAATACATTCATAGAAAAGTAAAATACGAAAGAATGTTAGGTAAGTTATTGCTGTTTTCAGCAGGAAATTTATACTTTTATATTGATCATTTAAAAGTTCATCACAAATGGGTTGGAACCAATAAAGACCATGCAACCGCTCGCTTAGGAGAATCGTTGTATGCCTTTTTTGTGCGTTCGGTTTCAGGCCAATTTTGGGGAGCTTTAAAAATAGAAGCACAACGATTAAAAACTGAAAATAAAATGGCTTACGGTTTAGAAAATTATGTAATTAGGCAATTAGTTTTACAAGCTTTATTGCTGTTTTTGGTGTATTATTTTATTGGAATGATAGCTGTTGGCGCTTGGTTAATTCAATGTTTATTTGCCAATTTTTTATTAGAATATGTTAACTATATTCAGCATTATGGACTAAGCAGAAACGAAAATCAACGGGTGACGGAAGAGCATAGTTGGCAAAGTGATAAATTTGTAAGCCGCTTTGTATTGGTTGATTTATCGCGCCATGCCGATCACCATTATTATGCGTCAAAGCCTTATCACACTTTAAAAACTTACCATAATAGTCCAGTATTACCAACGGGTTACGCAGGTTTATTTTTTATTGCAGCAGTTCCAAAACTTTGGTTCAGCATGATGCATAAAAAAATAAACGAAATGAATTTATCTACTAATTAATCAAAGAAATTTTAAATGAAAACCTATCATAAACTTTTTGCAGCAGCATTATTTTTTTTCAATATTGAGCTGCAAGCGCAACAAAATTATACTGCTTATTTAAAAGACAATACCACTTCGCGTGAACATTCGCTCGATATTACTAAAATGAAAGTGGAAGTGAGTTTTGTTCCTGATAAAGGTTTGGTAAAAGGAAAAGTAACACATAACTTCATAGTGCTTCAGCAAAAAGTAGATTCTGTTTTTTTTGATGCGCCTGCAATTACCATCAAATCAGTTTTACATAATAACCAAAGTGCAAAGTTTTCCATTACAAAAACAGGAGTTTGGGTAAAGCCATACACACCTTTAAAATGGGACGAAACGGGAACTATTGTGTTTGAATATGAAGCTTCGCCACGCAGAGGAATTTACTTTATTGGGTGGAATGAAAAGGAAAATGCGGTTTCAAGTCCTTTTGCGGTACGCAAGCAAATTTGGACACAAGGACAAGGAATTGATAACCGCCAATGGATTCCAATGTATGACGATATGAACGACAAATTTATCACAGAAACGGTCATTACATTTGATAAAAATTATCAAGTTTTATCGAACGGAACTTTTTTGGGTAAAAAAGAAAATAAAGATGGAACTTTAACGTGGAATTACACCATGACAAAACCTCATGCGGGCTATTTGCTCATGCTTGCCATTGGAAAATATGCAGTGAATGAGACCAAAACTAAAAGTGGAGTTCCTTTAAAAAATTGGTATTATCCAGAATTCAAGGAGCGAATGGAACCAACATATCGCTACACCGCGCAAATGATGGATTTTTTGGAAAAGGAAACAGGCATTAAATATCCTTGGGAAAGTTACAGCCAAGTAATGGTTCAAGATTTTATTTTTGGTGCAATGGAAAATACTACAGCTACTATTTTTGGTGATTTTTTCAATGTGGATGAACGCGCTTTTTTAGATAGAAATTATATTGGCGTAAATTGCCATGAAATGACTCACCAATGGTTTGGCGATTTCATAACTGCCCGCGATAGCCGTGATGCTTGGATGCAAGAAAGTTTTGCAACTTATTATCCAAAACAATTTTATAAAGAATTAGAAGGAACGGATGAATGGGATTGGCAGCGCAGAGCGCAACAAAATTCGGCTGTAGATGCTGGTAAAAAAGATGATTATGCCGTACGTCATACTGCTGGTGGAACTGCCAGAGTTTACCCAAAAGGTGCTGCGGTTATTAGCATGTTGGAATATGTTTTGGGTGCGGAGCAATGGAAACGTGCTTTGAATCATTACCTAAAAATGCATGCATATGCCAACGTAGAAATGAACGATATGCAACAAGCCATTAAGGATAAATTGGGCTTAAATGCAGATTGGTTTTT
>JBIILW010000040.1:0-10731 GCA_044338265.1 Bacteroidia bacterium
ACATGGTGGCATACTGTAAATGATAACATGAACAATATTGATCCTGCTACTTTAAAGGCAGTTGGGCAAACAATTTTGGAAGTTATTTACGCTGAAAAGTAATATTAGTTTTCTGCGTTAATTATTTAAATATAAAAGTACAGCACATACAAAGTATATTTTGTATGGGCTGTACTTTTTGGAATAGTTTTTTATTTGCTTAAAATAGGCAATTTAAAATCTATCTAAATTCATTACTTTATTCCATGCAGCAACAAAATCTTTAACAAATTTTTCTTTGTTATCATTACTTGCATATACCTCGGCAATGGCTCTTAGCTCAGAGTTTGATCCAAAAATTAAATCTACTCTTGTTGCTGTCCATTTAAGTTGTTCCGTTTTACGGTCTTTACCCTCATAAATTTCTTTAGAGTTTGTGGCAGGTGTCCAAACAGTATTCATGTCTAATAAATTTACAAAAAAATCATTGTTTAACTTACCTTTTTGATTGGTTAGCACCCCATTTTGTGAATTATTATAATTAACATTCAATGCTCTCAATCCTCCAATTAATAAAGTCATTTCAGGAACTGTCAGTTTTAGTAATTGTGCTTTATCAACTAATAACTCCTCGGCTGAAACTGAGTATTGAGTTTTAGCATAATTTCTAAAACCATCGGCTATTGGTTCTAAAACAGCCATACCTTCAATATTTGTTTGTTCTTGACTTGCGTCCATTCTGCCCGCAATAAAAGGAACTGAAATGTTGTAACCCGCGTTCTTTATTGAATTTTCAATAGCCACTGTTCCTCCTAAAACAATTAAATCAGCAATTGAAACTTGAGATTTAGCTGTCGAATTAAATTCTTTTTGAATTTTTTCGTAAGCCAGAAGTACTTTTTCTAATTGTTTTGGATTGTTTATATCCCATTCTCTCTGTGGCAATAACCTAATTCTTGCACCATTTGCCCCACCTCTTTTGTCAGATCCACGAAATGTGCTTGCAGATGACCAAGCTGTATAAATTAATTCATTATTGGTTAATCCTGAATTTGATATTTTTGATTTTAAACCTTCAATTTGTTTAGCCGTGATTATTGGAGTGCTTGCCTCAGGAATTGGATCTTGCCATAAAAAATTTTCTTTTGGTTTTTCAGGTCCTAAATACAACGAACTTGGGCCCATATCGCGGTGTGTTAACTTAAACCATGCCTTTGCAAAAGCGGCATCAAATGCCTTTGGATTATCTAAAAAGTTTTTAGAGATTTTTTCGTAAGCGGGATCAAATCGCATAGAAAGATCAGTGGTTAGCATTGTTGGTAAATGTTTTTTTGTAGTGTCAAATGCATCTGGAATTATTGCTTTACCATTTTTGGCTACCCATTGGTTTGCTCCAGCAGGGCTTTTAGTTAATTCCCATTCGTTACCAAAAAGTATTTCAAAATACTCGTGCGTCCAATAGGTTGGTGAGCTTGTCCAGGTAACTTCTAATCCCGATGTAATGGCATCAGTTCCTTTACCCGATTTATATTTACTGGTCCAACCTAAACCTTGTTCTTCAATTGAAGCAGCTTCTGGTGCTTTGCCAACTAACGAAGCATCTCCAGCGCCATGTGTTTTTCCTAAAGTATGTCCACCAGCTATTAAAGCCACAGTTTCTTCATCATTCATACCCATTCTGCCAAAAGTTTCTCTAATATCTTTTGCCGCTAAAATAGGATCTGGGTTGCCATTAGGTCCTTCCGGATTTACATAAATCAATCCCATTTGAACCGCTGCTAAAGGGTTTTCTAATTTTCTTCCATCAGCATACCTTTTATCGTCTAGCCATTTTGTTTCTTTTCCCCAATATACATTTGATTCTGGCTCATAAACATCTGCTCTTCCTCCTGCAAAACCTATGGTTTTAAAACCCATTGATTCTAAAGCCACATTTCCTGTCAAAATCATCAAATCAGCCCACGATATTTTATCTCCATATTTTTGCTTAATTGGCCAAATTAATCTTCTTGCTTTGTCCAAATTGCCATTATCTGGCCAACTATTCAATGGCGCAAATCTTTGTTGACCAGCGCAAGAACCTCCTCTACCATCACCTGTTCTATATGTTCCAGCACTGTGCCAAGCCATACGAATAAACAACCCTCCGTAGTTACCAAAATCAGCAGGCCACCAGTCTTGTGATTCGGTCAATATTTTTTGAATGTCTTTTTTTAAAGCAAAATAATCTAATGAGTTAAATGCTTTTCGGTAATTAAAATTGGCATCCATTGGATTTGAGGCAGGCGAATTTTGGCGAAGTACTTGTAAGTTCAGTTTGTTAGGCCACCAATCTTCGTTTGATAGACTTTTTGATGAACCATGAACACCACTTAAGTTTTTTGAACCATGACCCATAGGACATTCTGCAACTTTTTCTTGCGCATAACTAGATGTTAATCCCAGTGTTAAAAGCGCTGATAGAATTATTGTTTTTTTCATTCTTTTATATTTATTTATTTATTTATTTATTGAATTTGCCAGTTATTTGTAATTTAATATCTTGTACTTTGAAATTTTTTATTTTTTTATTTTTAAAATAATTATTTATCAATTCATTTAAAGTCTCATCTTCATAGTCCTCAATTCTTTCAGTATCTGTACAATATAAATGATGATGATTTGACAATACAGCATCGTAACGCATGATATCTTTTTCTGTTTTAACTTTCTTTAAAAGTTCATGCTCAACCAATGAATCTAAAACTTTATATACCGTGCCTACCGAAATATTAGGATGATTTATTTTAATATACTCGATTATATTCTCAGCAGTTGGGTGGTTTTTTAAACTTATAATTGCATCGTATATGGCAACTCGCTGAGGTGTTACTTTAAGTCCTTTTTCTTTTAATATTTCCCTGAAAAATTGTGTCATTTTTTGCTATTATTTATAATAATTCTTCAAAGATAATTATTCTTATTTAGGAACAAATAATTTTTAAATATGTTTTTATTTTAAGAATTCAGTTAATTAAAAATAAATTATTAAGCTTATTCAACACAATTTTCAAACTTTTCTTAGTTTCTAAAACTTATTTAATTATTGTTTGTCAATATTTATATGAGCAACGATTTAATAAAACAATACATGAACCACACACTGGAGTATAATAAAACTCCTGAAAGTGTTTACCTGTTTGCCAAAGCTGTTGGCATGGAAGAAAAAGAATTTTACAATCATTATTCTAGTTTGGAAAGTTTAGAAGCAGATATTTATAAAATTTGGTTCGAAAATGCATATAAAGCTTGTGCTGATTCAGCTCCTTTTACTGATTATTCATCACGTGAAAAAGTACTAGCAGTATTTTTTGCTTATATTGAAGAAGCAAAAAACTACCGCAGTTTTGCTGTATATTTAAAAAACCGCGATTTGGTAAAATTACCTCGTTGGCCAAAATATTTGAATGAATTACACACAGTTTTTACTGATAAAATGAAACCAATTTTATCAGAAGGAATTGGAACAAATGAAATTCAAGAACGCAAATATTTAGACGAAAAATATGTAAGTGGTTTGTGGTTAAACTTTTTGTTTGTGTTTGCTTTTTGGTTAAATGACTGTAGCAAAAGTTTTGAAAAAACTGATGAGTCAATTGAACGTTCCGTTAATTTAGCTTTCGATTTAATGGGTAAATCAGCATTAGATGCTGCCTTAGATTTCGGAAAATTTTTGTTTCAAAACAGATAAATTTCCCGCAGATGGCGCTGATTAACGCTGAATAAATATTTACAACTAAAAATTTTTTAATTCGTAATTCTGCTGTCCCGATTCTTCGGGAAGCGGGAACAAAAAAATGGAACAACATTCAATTCCTTCTACTAAGGTAGAACGTGCCATGCGTTTTGTAAAAACAGGCGCACAGATAGGTGGAAATTATATTAAGCATTATTCAAAAAAAATGGTCGATCCAAGCATTAGCAAAGATCGATTACATGAAGATAATGCAGAAGATGTATACAATGCTTTGAGTGAATTGAAAGGTTCGGCTTTAAAAGTAGCGCAAATGTTAAGCATGGAAAAAAATGTTTTGCCAAGGGCTTATACCAATAAATTTGCTTTAGCACAATACTCGGCTCCACCACTTTCAGGTCCATTAATTGTTCAAACTTTTGTAAAGCAATTTGGAAAAACTCCACAGCAAATTTTCGATACATTTAACATGCAATCAACCCGTGCGGCAAGCATTGGGCAAGTGCATGAGGCTACAAAAGATGGACAAAAATTAGCCATAAAAATTCAATATCCAGGCGTTGCTGAAAGCATCAAAAGCGATTTAAAAATGGTTAAACCCATTGCTTTTAGGTTAATTGGTTTGAGTGAAAAAGAATTTGAAAAATACATTATTGAAGTAGAAAGTAAGTTATTGGAAGAAACTAACTACGATTTGGAATTGCAACGTAGCCAAGAAATTTCGATGCTTTGCAAACACATTCCAAACGTAGAATTTACCAAATATTATCCCGAATATTCAAGTAATAAAGTGTTGGTAATGGATTGGTTAGAAGGCGAACACATGGAAGAGTTTTTGAAAACAAATCCGAGTCAAGAAACACGTAATAAAATTGGTCAAGCCATGTGGGACTTTTACGACATGCAAGTGCATGATCAAAAAGCGGTACATGCCGATCCACATCCGGGAAATTTTTTAATGAATGCCAACGGAACTTTGGGCATTATTGATTTTGGTTGCGTGAAGGAAATTCCTGAAGATTTTTACTATAATTATTTTGCATTGTTAGTTCCTGAAATTTTGAAAAGTGATGAAATTGTAAATCGCATCATGATTCAACAGCAAATAGTGAGTAATAAAGACGATCAGCGCACGCAAGATGTAATTACAGATGCATTTATTAGAATGACAACATTGTTAAGCAAACCTTTTGCCACCGATGAATTTGACTTTAGTAACAACGATTATATTGATAGCATTTACGCATTAGGCGAAGAAGTGACCAATATGAAAGAATTGCGCGAAAGCAAGGAAGGCCGAGGTTCACAACATGCATTATACATTAATAGAACCTATTTTGGTATTTATAGTATTTTAAATGTGTTGGGTGCAAAGGTAAAAACTGGACAAAGAAATTGGAAGCAAACGCTAATGGATTTTCATTTGAAAGCAGAGGATTAAAAATTAGTTTTAATCCTCAATTTTAATAACTGAACTTGTTACTAAAAGTAATTTATTTAGCAATATAAAGTTTAATATTCCTTTCAAATTTTTATCATCAACTAACTTTCAAATCTTTTCAATCTTTCAATTTTTGTAATCAATTAATCAATCAAACTAGCAACTAATCTTATCAACCCTATTTTGGTGACGACCACCTTCAAAATGCGTAGTTAAAAAAGTTAAAACAATTTTTTTAGCTAGTTCAATATCAATAAAGCGCGCTGGTAAAGCAACAATATTTGCATCATTGTGCGTACGTGCCAACGAGCTAATTTCTTCTGTCCAGCAAAGTGCGCTTCTAATTCCCTGATGCTTATTAGCAGCCATGTTTACGCCATTTCCGCTACCACAAATTAGAATTCCTAATTCGTTTTCCTTGTTTTCAACACTTAATGAAAGTGTATGAGAAACATCTGGATAATCCATTGACGCAGTAGAATGGGTGCCAAAATCAGTTACTGTGTAATTTAAATCTACCAGCATCAATTTGATTATTTCTTTGTATTCAAATCCTGCGTGGTCTGCTGCAATTGCTATTTTCATAATATTGTTTTTATATTTTTGATTTCGATTTGTTTTTTTCTACTCTTCTTGCCACAAAAATACTTGATTCAAATAATGCATAAAGTGGAATAGCCATTAATATTTGACTTGCCATATCGGGCGAAGGAGTTAAAATACCCGCAACTATTAATATAATTACCAATGCATGTTTACGGTATTTGCTCATTATTTTTGCACTTAATATTCCAATTTTAACTAAAAAATAAACCAATATTGGCATTTCAAACATCAATCCGCAAGCCATGGTAATGGTAGATATAAAAGAAATATATGATTCTAAATTTATTTCATTATTTACCAATTCACTTACTTGGTATGAGCCCATAAATGTAATGGAAACTGGCGATAAAAAGAAATATCCAAAACCTATTCCTGCAAAAAATAACATAGAGCTAAAAAAAACTAAACCTCTTGCATAACTAATTTCTTTTTTACTTAAAGCTGGTTTTATAAAACTCCATAATTGCCATAAAATATAAGGGAAAGCAATGATTATTCCTGCTATAAATGCAATCCATAAATGCTGAGTAAATTGACCCGTCATGTCAATGTTTTTTAACTCAAAGTTGATACTTTTCATGCAAAATTCATCAGTTCCTTTTGCCCAATAAGATAATTTGCAAAGCATTCGATAACTTAAAAAATCAATCCGCATTGGACCAAAAATGATGATATCGAATAATATATGTTTATTTAAAAATGCGGTAATTCCTGCAATTAAAATTGCTACAACCGAACGAAATAAATGGCCTCTTAACTCATCAATATGGTCAAAAAAAGTCATTTCTTTTTTTTCTGTTGAATCGTTATCTTTTGGTTGATCTAGTGACATATAATTTAAAAACGAACGCGAAAGTAATTATTTTAGTTGATAGTTGTTGGTTGATAGTTGATAGGTTATGTAATTTCGATAAATCGTGAGGCATTACGCAATTCGAATATTATTGCGAGATGCCAGATGCCAAAAAAATTATCCAATATCAACCCTTGTTACAGATATTAATTGGCTAGCTTGTTTAATTTTATTCATTAAATCTTCCAAATGTTTGGTATCATTTACTTGAAGTGTAATATTTCCTTCAAACATTCCCTCGTTTGCGGTAACATTTATCGATTTCATATTTATTTGTAATTGCGTAGAAATAATATTAGTAATGGCACTAACAATTCCTACACTATCAATTCCTTGAATTTTAATAGAAGTTAGGAACGATTTATTGCTATTTAAACTACCATCGGCCCACCTTGATTTTATAATTCTATAACCATAATTACTCATTAAACTTATGCCATTTGTGCAGTTTGTTCGATGAATTTTTACCCCTTCTCCAACTGTTACAAAACCGAAAATATCATCTCCTGGAATTGGGCTGCAACATTTGGCAAAACTATATTCCATGGGTTCTCCATCGCCAATAATAACAGCATCTTTACTGGCTAATTTATTATTGCTTTTAATGGTTTTTGGTTCAAAAGATTGATTTTGTTTAACTGGTTCTGCCTCTAAAATTAGGTTTAAATCTATTTTCGTCCTATCTATTTTTTCAATGACTAATTGATAATATAATTCAGTTACACTTGGTAATTTATAGTATTTTATAATAAGGCTCAATGCATCACTTGTAAATGGAATTTTGGCATTTTTAAACTTACGCTCTAATATTTCTTTTCCCATTGCTACTGAATGGTTTCGCTCTTGTTTAAAATAATCCCTTATTTTTGATTTTGCTTTTGCAGTAGCAACCCATGAAAGCCAATCTTCACTTGGTTTTTGTTTGGTTGAAGAAAGAATTTCTACTTGATCACCATTGCCTAGCACATAATTTATTGAAACTAATTTATTATTTACCTTAGCACCAATACATTTTGCCCCTAAACCTGAGTGTATTTCAAAAGCAAAATCTAGCACGGTTGATTGTGCGGGCATTTTTTTTAAATCACCTTTTGGGGTAAAAACAAATATTTCTTCGGCAAATAAGTTTAGTTTAAAATCGTCTAAAAACTCTACAGCCGATCCGTCAGTATTTTCAAGCATATCACGAACCCTGGCAAGCCATTGTTCCAAACCATTATCGCTTACTTGAGTTCCATCTTTATATTTCCAATGAGCAGCATAACCTTTTTCAGCTATTTCGTCCATTCGTTTGCTTCTAATTTGAACTTCTACCCATTTGCCTCCAGGTCCCATAACGGTGGTGTGCAAACTTTCGTAACCATTGGCTTTTGGAATACTCACCCAATCACGTAACCTATCAGGATTTGGCGTATAAAAATCAGTTACTGTTGAATATACTTTCCAACAGTCACTTTTTTCGTTTTCATATTCATCATCAATGATAATTCTAATAGCAAATAAATCAAAAACTTCATCAAACGAAACTTCTTGTTTTTTCATTTTGGTCAAAATGCTATGTATGCTTTTTGGCCTTCCTTTTATTTCGTAATTTGAATCTGTTTCATCTAATGCTTTTTGAATAGGTTCAATAAATTTTTTGATGTATTTATTTCTTTCAGCTTTAGTTTCTTGAAGTTTATTTTTTACAAAATTATAACTATCAGGATCCAAAAACTTTGTGGCTAAATCTTCCAATTCAGTTTTAATAGCATAAAGTCCTAATCTATGAGCCAAAGGAGCATAAACATAAGCAGTTTCACTGGCTATTTTAAGTTGACTTTTGGAACTCATGCTTTCTAGTGTTCGCATGTTGTGCAACCTATCAGCTAATTTTATTAAAATAACCCTAATATCTTCGCTTAAAGTGAGGAGCATTTTTTTGAAATTTTCAGCTTGCATCGATTTATCTTGTTGGTCAAATGCATCAGAAATTTTTGTTAATCCATCGATAATTTGCGATACTTTTTTGCCAAACTTCATATCAATTAAGTCAAGCGTAATATCAGTATCTTCAACGGTATCGTGAAGTAAAGCACAAATAATAGAGGTAGATCCCAAGCCAATTTCTTCGGCACAAATTTGTGCAACTGCAATAGGATGTAATATATAAGGTTCGCCACTTTTACGCCTCATACTTTTGTGTGCATCTAAACTAATATTAAATGCCTCACGAATTTTTAACCTGTCTGTTTTACTTAATGTAACCTTGCATGAACGCAATAAATGTCTATAAGCTTTTACTATTTCTTCGTTTTCTTTTTCTTGAATAAGGGAGGTGCTAAGCATAATTGAAGCTATATTTCATTGGCAATTTAAATATAAAATTTAACTTTTGATTTTATGATTTAAACAAATTGCACATACTATTGTGAATTAGGATATTTGAATATAAATTTAAAAAATAGTTCCTGTTCCATATAATAAACCTAATGAATTTAATCCAACTGCGTATGTTCCTCCTATGTACATTACAAAATTTTCATTTTTCATTACTCGCACTCTTGTTGCTAAAATTGGAGCAAACCACATATTGCTTTTTTTATCTATGCCAAAACTTGCCATGGGTCCAATTTCCATTTCTAAAGTAGATTTAGCATCAATATTAATTTTGAATAATCTAAATTGTATTCCCGTTCCAAATGAAGAAGAGGCTTCTTCGTGAACTATTGTATTGTTAATTATAAATTGCTTAGCACCAGTTGGTAAATTGTAAAATAATGGAATTCTAACTTTTCTAAGTGTTCTTAATTCTACAAAAAACAAGATAGAAGTTGTGGGTAAAACTACAGCCGAATTAGTCAATAAATCTATTTGGTCGCTGTTTGAAATAAATAAAACTGATTGCCCAAAACTTACCTCAAAGTTTTTACTTTTTTTCTTCTCTTTTATTAATTCTTGTCCTGAAATATTATTGATTCCAGTAAACAAAAAGCATAACAATATTATAAATTTAATAAAGTTTAATTTCATATTTTTTCTTTTTTTTTCTATTATCAAATATAAGCATTTATTACAAATACAATCTTCAAATGTTGTTTTAATGTATTGACTATCAGTTTCGCTTAATTTTACTGAATAACAATGACATTCAGTGATATTTTCCATATTGCATTCAAATGTTTGCTGACATTTTTGACAGATTTTTTGCATAATTTTTATAAGGATTTCTTTTAACTAGTAAAAAATATTTATTTGCCTCTAGCAATAATAATTATAATAAAAAGAATCTATGTTAAAGCTTTCATTTCACAAGATTAATTAAATATTTTTTTTCCTAAATTGCACCAATAAATAAAACAATTTTGTTTTATTATTATTGTTAATTATAAAACAAATATAAAGTGCCATATCCGCAGTCCATTGAACTTAAATTAGAGTTCAACCAAATAAAAGAATTAGTTGCCAAAAAATGTATTTCTACGCTTGGTCAGCAATACATTGATAAAATAAAATTCAATAACCGTCACGATATTATTGAAAAAATGCTATGGCAAGTGAAGGATTTTAAAAATTTGCTCGAAACAGATTTGCCTTTTCCAAATGAACATTTTCATGATGTTTTTCCTTATTTTAGAAAAGCAAAAATTGAGGGAATGTGGCTGTTAGAAGAAGAGTTACACAAACTAAAATTAACAATCCAATCGTTTTTACAAATAGCAAAATATTTTAGGGATAGACCCGAAAAATATCAATATTTACATGCGCTTTTAGAAGGGTTATTATACAATGATTTAATAGTTAGGCGCATTGAACGAATTTTAGATAATGAAGGTGTAATGAAGCCAAACGCTTCACCTGAATTGGCTAAAATTTCAGCTAAAATTACTGAAAAGGAAAAGGAAGTACGTAGACGTATTCAAAGTATTTACGACAAAGGAGCCAAAAACAACCATATAGCCGAAGACCTAGAAATTACAATAAGAGATGGTCGTTTGGTACTGCCTGTATTGGCAGAATTTAAACGCAGTATTCCAGGTTTTGTGCACGATGAAAGTAATACAGGACAAACAGTTTATATAGAACCTACTGAGTGTTTTGAAATGAATAATATAATTCGTGAATTGCAAATTGCTTATC
>JBIILW010000041.1:0-10728 GCA_044338265.1 Bacteroidia bacterium
TCATCATTTTCAGGACAACCATTAAGTTTTTTTACACCCTTTACATCAGGACATTTATCGTCAAAATCTAAAATGCCATCTTGATCTCTATCTTCACGTTTGACCTTTTTTATTTTATATTTTTTTTCTTTTTTTTTAATTATTTCAGGGTTAATTTCTTTAACGTTTGAAGATTTTGATTTGGAATCAATATAAAAAACAAAACCTAAATTATTTTGAAAATAGGCATCTTTTCCCAAAACAGTATTTTCAGTTGAAAGATTTCCATCATTTATATTTTTATTGGTAAACCCAAAAACAGATTCAAATCTAAGTGCAGTTTTTTTTCCAAGTCGTAAATCAAAACCTGCAGAAACAGGAATAGTCATATCGTTTAAGGTGTTTTCATTGTTATATATTTTTGAAGTAAAAAATCTAGTTCCAACTCCAAATGATATAAAAGGACTAATTTTAGAAACGTCTAATCTTTTAAATCTATAACGAGCAGAAACGCTAAATTCTCTATACCCTCTAGTAACATAAATATCATTTTTGAAAGTTGAATATGCCCAGACTCCATTATTAGTATTTATTACCAAATCAAATTTAGGATTAATAAACCTACTATATTGTATAATTGTAATAGCAAAAAAAGTATTGAAAAATTTATCCGATTGACTCAATGAACCAACATAATCGTTTTTTCCAACATTGATATTTAAATTCCATTTTTGCACGTTAGTTTGAGTATATGCATTAATCGAAAATATTAAAAGGATAAGTATAACTTGGATAATTTTTTTCATGATTTTATCATATTTTTATAATACTATAGATAACAAATATCAAAACTAACTTATTTTAGTTTAAATTCATTATAAAATGTGCAATTAAATAAACTATTTCATTTGTAAAGCTTGATCTAAAACTTTGATAAAATCAATGGGAGCTAAATATCCCGCTGCAATTTGAATTTGTTTTTTGTTTGGTTGAATAAAATATGTTGTTGGAAATCCAGTGGATTTTCCTTGGGTTAATTGTCCAAATAATTCTCTCCCTGTAATTTTATTTCCATCTAATTCATATACTATATTTTCCAACTCTGGATTAAATTTTATGACAATAAAATCCTTATTCAGTGCTTTTATGATGTCTGAATTTGTGTACGTATCTCTATCCATTTTTTTACACCAACCACACCAATCAGTATAAGCATCTACTAATATAATTTTGTTTTGTTTTTTAGCTAAAGGATAACCCGTATTCCAGTCTAACCATTTAAGTTCAGCTGAATCATTGAATGAAGAAAACGAAACAAATAGCAACATTAGGGTAAAGGCTAAAAGAATATTTTTCATGTAAATATATAGTTGATTTTATTGCAAAAAAAATATTTAATTATTAAATCATTCCATCAATTTTTAAAAAATAAATGGTAATTAATAATCAATATCAGGTTTATAATTAATTAGAAAATAAATACAATATTACAAATTTTCGAATTAACTATGCGGGTAGATTTGTTAAAAAAAACAGAAAATAAAAAAAAATAAAAAAGTTTCATTGCTTTTTTATATTTTTGATGTCAAAACAAACATTAAAAATACAGAATTTGAAAACAATAATCTTCGTTTTAACAATTTTTCTATTAGGGCTTTCGCAAATTGCATCGGCTCAAGGGCAAGATCAAAATGCTCCTACTTATGATTACAGTTATACTGATAGTACATCAAATACTCAATCAAGCGATTCATCAGCTACAGATTCTGTAATATCAGATACTGAAAATTCAATTGTAGCATATAAAAGAATTGTTTTAAATTTTGATTCAATTACTAATTTAATTACATATAATGGAGTAGTAGAACAGGAAGATAGCGGTAGTGATTCATTATATGCTAGGGCCAAAAAATTTGGAGAGAAAATATTTGGAAAGGATAATAATATTTTTGAAGTTCAAAAATATGGTCAAAAACTAATCATGAATGGCTCCATCAATGCCTATTCTTATGCTAATAAGTACAATAAAAAAAGTATTGGAAAATATGAGTTTAAACTAATTGTTTTAATTAAAGAAGGAAGATACAAATATTCAATAACAAATTTGGTTCATAGGGGTCCAATTCCAGCCAATGGAAAACCTTTTAGAAATTACTTTGAATATTATTATAATTCTACAACAAATATTAGGGGTAATGATATTATATTACGTTATGCTGATAGAGAAATAAAAGATACCATTGCAAGATTCCAAACATCAATGAAAGAGCCGAAATTGGTGGATGAAGATGAGTGGTAAATGATACTTATATAAACAAAAAAAGTCATTAGTTAAATAACTAATGACTTTTTTTGTTTATATAAATTGGCACTTCAAATAGTTTTTGTTTAATTGCGCAATATGTTAAATATAACTCCCGAAGTAACTTTAGAAGCAATACATTTGCGCAATGCAAATACAATGAGCGAATGGTTAGGCATTGAATTTATTGAAGTAAACACCAATTATTTATTAGCTAAAATGCCCGTTGACCATAGAACAACTCAACCACTTGGTGTAGTAAATGGTGGTGCTTTTTGTGCTTTAGCTGAGACAGTTGGAAGTATGGCCGCTAATTTATGCTTAGACCGAACAAAGTACGTTGCATTAGGATTAGATATTAATGCCAATCATATTCGTTCTGCAAATAAAGGTTGGGTTTATGGCAAAGCAATTCCACTTCATTTGGGTAAAACTACACAAGTTTGGGAAATTAAAATTACAGACGATGAAGATAAACTTTGTTGTATTAGTCGTTTAACAATGAGCGTTATTGAAATTCGTAAATAATATCAACCAAATTGAGCAAAGCTATTGTTTTTTATAGGCTTCCTGGAACTAATGAAATAGTAAAAAGAGAAGGAAAAATTAGTAGCCAACTTGTGCCCATTGATTTAATTTCCGAATCAGAAAAAGATATTTTTTATATTTCCCCATTTAATGCTGGAAGCAATGCTTTTGCATGTATTTTAGAGAAAGAAATAAACAAGTTTGAAGTTGTTTCATATCAAAGAAATAGTAAAAATAATTATGATTCTGAAACAGATTTTATTCAAAAAGTAGATAATGCAATACTTGAAATGAAACAATTTGAACAAATAAGTAAAGTAGTTTTAGCACGGTGCAAAGAATTTAAAATTGCAGAAGAAATAGATGTTAATGCCTATTTTTTGAATTTGTGTTTAAATTACCCCAATGCTTTTGTATATGCGGTTTCAAGTAGCATTACAGGAACTTGGATTGCTGCCACCCCAGAACTACTTTTAAAAGCAACAAAACAGGAATTAGAAACTACTGCAATAGCCGGAACAAAATTATTTGATAACTTTACAGCTTGGGGTGAAAAAGAAATAGATGAACACCATCAAGTAGAATTATTTATTGAAAATTTAATTCAAAAACATGAACTTGAATTAATCAATAAAGATGGTCCAAAAAGCATTATTTCAGGGCATCTTTGTCATCTTTGGAGTTATTACAAAATAGCTCATAAAAAAGGAATTTTAGATTCATTTTTAAATGAGTTGAACCCCACTCCAGCGGTTGGTGGATTACCAAGTAAAAATGCTATTGATTTTATAGCAAATAATGAAAATTTAGACCGTAAGTTTTACTCAGGATTTGTGGGTATAAAGTCCAATAAATTAACGCAGCTTTATGTAAATATTCGTTGCATGGAAATTTTTAAAAACCATGTAAATGCTTATGCTGGCTGTGGAATTACAATACAATCGAATGCTGAAAGTGAATGGAAAGAAACTGAATATAAATTACAAACAGTTTTAAAGTTTTTATCGTAAATTTTTAAAAAAAGATTTCATTAATTCAGCCGCTTCATTTGCTAAAATTCCAGACTGAATTTTTGTTTTAGGATGAAGTTTTACCAATGCGTTTTCAAAGCCTCTTTTTTCATCTTTTGCACCAAACACAACTCTGTCAAATTGCGCCCAAAAAATTGCGCCAGCACACATTATACAAGGTTCCAAAGAAATATAAATAGTACAATCATTTAAATACTTTGCTCCTAAATAATTAGCAGCTGCAGTGATAGCCTGCATTTCGGCATGAGCGGTTACATCATTTAACTGCTCAGTTAAATTATGTCCTTTTCCAATAACTTGATTATTACTTACCACTACACAGCCAACTGGTACTTCGCCCATATCAAATGCTTTTTGCGCTTCAATTAAGGCTTGCTTCATAAAATATTCATCGGTAAAAAATATATTTTCCATGTTTAATAATACAATTGGTTTTTATTTATCAACTGAAGTTAAATACTCAAAAATTCATATCCTTCTTTTTGGTAATACTCCAATAATTGTGGTAAAATTATTTGAAGGTTTTTAAACGCTTTTTCACTGTCATGAAAAACAAAAATTGCACCATTAGCAGGTAATAATTTCATGGCTTTTAAACTTTCTTGAATGTTTAAATTTATATCATAATCTCGGCTTAAACGGCTCCACATAATTATTTTATGCGTTTTTGAAATGTGCTTTGCTTGACTGTACTTTATTCGTCCATAAGGTGGACGAAATAAATTAGTTTTTGTTAATTCTTGGCATTGTTGCATGTTCTGAAAATAGCTGTCATTATTGGTTTTCCAACCATTTAAATGATTAAAAGTATGGTTGCCAATTTGGTGTCCATTTAGCTTTAATTGCTCGAATATATTAGGGTGTTTTTCTATATTTTCACCCACCATAAAAAAAGTTGCTTTAGCATGATAAATGGCTAACTGCTCCAATACCCATGGCGTAATTTCAGGATGTGGACCATCATCGAAAGTAAAATAAACCACTTTTTTTGTAGTTTTTACCTTCCATGTATAATTTGGAAAAATCCAATGAAGCAAATGAGGAATTGTGTATTTAAACATTATTTTGCGAGCGCAAAATAAACTTGTAATCAGATTATTTTTCAAAATTTTTTATAAAAAACCATTTATGTTAAAAAATTATACCCATTTGTTCTTAGCCGTTTGCTTTGCAATATTAAGCTTTAGTAACTCCGCATTAGCCCAAAAAACCTACAGTTTGGAAGATTGTATCAATATTGCTTTGCAAAATAATATTCAAACCAAACAGCAAAATTTACAAACAGAAAATGCTAAAATAGATTTACGCCAAAGTAAACTTTCGGCATTGCCAAGTTTAAACGGACAAGCATCAAATAATTGGCAAACTGGTTTTAATATTAATCCTAGAACCAATACACCAGAAGATTTAGCATTTAGAACAAATAGCGTTGGAGCGGCTTCGAGTATGCCAATATTTAATGGGTTTCAAACTACCAATACTGTGCGTTTAAAAGAAAGCGATTATGTGGCAAGTAAGCATGATTTGGAAAATAGTAGAAATAATTTAAAACTCAATGTGGCCAATAATTACCTCAGAGTTTTACAACAAAATGAAATTTTAGACGCTGCAAAAAACCAAGTAAATACTTCAAAAATTCAGTTAGAACGTCAGCAAAAATTATATGATTTGGGCGGTTTAAATAAAAGTAAATTATTACAATTAAAAGCACAAATAGCTACTGAAGAATTGAATTTTATTACGCAACAAAACGTCTTGAACAGTGCCTATTTAGACCTTTGGCAAATGATTGATTTAAGTCCAGATACGGCAAATAAATTGGTGACATTAGATGTAAATAAAGTGTTGGTAGAGGATGAAAATAGATCTCCATTGGCTATTTATACAGATTTTGAAAAACAAAGTCCAGAGGTGTTAGCAGCCAAACAGCGCCAACGCAGTGCCGATTTACAAAGGTATGTAGCCTTAGGAGCAAGAAGTCCGCGCATAACATTGAATGGTAGTTTGAGTTCATTTTATACTACTCTGAACACTCAAGGAACTGGTACTCCAACTAGCTTAGCTATACCAATTGGCTTAGTTGAAGGAACTAATCAAATTGTAAATACTTATAGAACTATTTACCCAACTAACGAAACAGTATCATTTAACGATCAATTCAATAAAAATTTTGGAACAAGTTTGGGTTTTACTTTAAGTGTTCCAGTGTTTAATGGTTGGAATGTAAATAGTACCATTCAAAAAAGTACCATTCAAATGGAAATAGCTAAATTAACCGAAAAACAAACGCAACAAAATTTATTTAAAAGCATCAACTCTTCTTATTTAAATTTTAAAAATGCGCAATTACGACATGCCGCTGCTTTGCAATCGGTAGAAGCAAACAAAGAAGCTGTAGATATTAGCGAAAAACAATACGAATTAGGTGGCTTAAGTTTAACGGATTATTTGGCATCGAAAAACAGTTATATCAAAGCGCAAACCGATTATTTACAGGCAAAATATGAATTGGTTTTTAGAAAAAAAGTATTGGACTTTTACAGCGGAAAGCCATTGAATTAAAAGTTTACACCTAAACTTACATAAAATGTTCTGCCATTTCCAGGCAATAAACCCGGACCAGGATAACCGCCTGATCTTCTTGTTGCATAAACTTCATCGGATAAATTATTTACCCCAGCTTTAACATTACATTGATCCTTAAAAAAATGATAAACACAAGAAAAATCCATTACACTGTAGCCTTCAATTTTGCCTATTTGAGCAGTAGCATTTGGTAGCTCAGTATTTAAAGCATCGGTATAAATTTCGCTAGTACTACTGTATTGAAAAGTAGTAGAAAATGTTTTTAAAGTATAAGTTAAACCTAGTCTGTTAATGTATTTTGGCGCATTTTCAACTAATTTCCCGTTATAACTTTTAGTAGGATCTGTTACTAACGAACTAACATATTTTGCATCAATAATAGAGTTAGTTGAAAACACATTTATACTTCCCCATTTAGTATTATTGGTAAATATTTTGATTAAATTTAATTCCACATACGATTCTAAACCTTTACTTACAGATTGACCTATATTGGTTTTGAAATTTGCTCCATTTTGAATGATGGTTCCTATTCTGTTATCGTAGTTTAAATAAAACAAGCCCACATCAAAATTCAAAAAGTTTTTAACAGTTCCTCTATAACCTGCATCCGCATTAAATCCTTTCGCATCTTTTAAATTGGGATCAATTATTTCTGTAGCGTTTGAAGGAGTAAATTCAGAAAAAGTAACTGGACGATATGCCTGTGAAAAATTTGCATAAATATTGGTTTTATTACTTATTAAATACTCCGAACCAATTCCTGCTAATAGTACATTTCTATTGCTAGTTTGGGGCAAAATAGCACTGACGTTTCCGTTAATTGTTCCTTCCATTTTATTATAAATATTTTCGAAACGAATGCCTGGAATTATTTTAAATTTATTGGTGATTTGAAAAATATTTTCGGCAAAAATCGCATAATTATTAGTGCTAAATTTTAAATCAGTACCATATTGATTGTTAGTTAAGCTAAAATCAAAATCTGAACCCGAATTACCAGTTCCTTTTTGTTTTCTTTGCGTATTTCCAACATAAGCTCTAACTCCTCCAGCTAAAGTGTGGCTTTGTTTAAACAACTTATATTTATACGAAAAACGTGCTTCTGTTCCTATGTTTTGGTAAAAATCCCTATCCACTCTACGTAAATTATATTGCATGGTTAAAGGGTTAATGCTGTCAATTATATTTATAAAATCTAAATTTCCAACACTGTTTCTTTCGCTCATATTTGCAAAAGTTTTTATAAGTAAATTTACCTTAGGCGAAATATCATATTTAATAGTTAAGACAGCTACATTCCAAGGTGTTCCAATCCAGTTCCTTGCCCTATTTGATTGTTGGGCATTGGTTTTAAATTGGGCATCTGTTAAACCTCCTGATTGTTGGCTAGCATAATCCATATTGGTATATTCAAAAGCTACATTTAATTTTTTAGTAAATTGATAGTTAGCCGATACAAACATAGTTCTGGTATTGTATCTACTATTTTGTCTCCAACCATTTGCCTCTCTATCGTGTAAAAACACATAATAATTTAGTTTTTTAATAGTTCCACCTAATGCTGAGTAAAAGTTAGCCAAACCGTAACTTCCAAATGTAATTTGTTCTTCAACATTTAATTTTTTAGTGGCATGTCCTTTTTTAATTTGATAGTTTAATAATCCACCAAACTGCGTTCCATATTGTAACGATGCTGCTCCTCTTACAATTTCAATTTTCGATAAAGCTTCTGCTGGTGGAGTATAATATGACTCTGGGTAACCAAATGCTTCTGATGCTATGTCGTATCCATTTTGCCTTACATTAAATTCCCATGATCTATTAGCACTTAAACCCCTTGTAGAAATATTGGTTTGAATTCCTGAGCCATCATTTTCCCAAATATTTAAACCTGGCACTTTACTAAATATTTGTCGGGCATTATTGATACTTAAGTCTGCTGCTATTTTATCAAATAAAATTACTTCCGATTTTTTTCCAGCAAATATTACATTGTCTTTTATATCAGGCATGCGTTCAACACCACCCAAAACTTTTTGATCTCTGATAATCATATCATTTAGCAAAAGTGACTTTGTGGTATCTGCAATTTGAGATTTTACTTCAAATACAAAAAAAGTGGATAGAATAATAAATAGGGTATTTTTGATGCTCATGATGCTATTATTTATTGTACTGCAACAATATTGTTTAGAATCAATCTAAACAATGATATAAATAAGTAAAATACATGAGCATAAAATGATTATAAATAGTAATACCTAATTATAAGCTTATTGCAAAAATAATGAAAGGGTTTTACAGTATGCTTTTCTTAAAATTATCGAAAATAATTTTGAACCAAGCAGTATAATTTTGATTGTTTTGGAGTAAATCAATTTGAAGCTCTTCTAAATTTATCCATTTAACGTTTTTTACTTCAGTAGGGTTAAAGTTTATTTCACCGTTAAAACTTCCAACTAAAACATGGTCAAGTTCATGCTCGGTTAAACCGTTTTCAAATGCAGCTTTGTAAATAAAACTGGTTTTAGTAATTAACTCACAATCAAAACCCATTTCTTCCATTAACCTGCGGTGAGCAGCTTGTTCTATGGTTTCGCCAACTCTTGGATGACTACAACATGTATTTGTCCATAGGCCAGCGCTGTGGTATTTTGTTAAAGCACGTTGTTGTAATAATAATTCCTTGTTTTCATTGAATACAAAAACTGAAAAAGCGCGGTGCAAAAAGCCTTTTTCATGGGCTTCTTGTTTTTCCATTGTACCAATTTCTTGGTCGTTTTCATCTACTAAAATTACGTATTCTAAATCCATTTATAAAAAACCAAACATAATTGAATGGTTTTAGTTTTTAAAAAAATAATTTTTCAATAAATCTAGACAATCTCATAAAAATAATTGAAGTACTATAGTTAAGCTTTGTGTTTTTTTTGCATTTTTGCAGCATCATATTAATTAAATAAAACTATGTACATAATAAAATTTGGAACTGACGGTTGGCGTGGAATTATAGCTGATGAATTTACAGTAGAAAACGTAAAACGTGTAGCGCAGGGAACAGCAGATTTTGTGAAAGTAAATTTTGCCAATAATTTAAACGTAGTTTTGGGTCACGATTGTCGTTTTGCAGGTGAATTATTTGCGGAAACAACTGCAAAAGTTTTATGTGCCAATGGCATAAAAGTGATCATGGCCAAAGGATTTGTAAGCACACCAATGATTAGTTTAGGTGCGGTAAAACAAGGCGCTGCCTTGGGTGTAATCATTACTGCTAGCCATAATCCTCCGGCTTATAACGGATTTAAACTAAAAGCACATTATGGCGGACCAAGCAGTCCCGCGGTAATTGATGCTGTTGAAAATGCCATTCCAACTACTTTTGATATGCCTTTAAAAAGCATGGAAACTTTAATAAGCGAAGGCATGATTTCATATACTGATTTAGAAACCATGTATGTAGATGAAGTGGAAAGTAAGTTTGATTTAAAAACAATCAAAGAAAGTAAAATGGAATTTGCCTACGATGCCATGTATGGTGCTGGGCAAAATGTAATGCGCAGGTTATTTCCAGAAATTACTTTATTACATTGCGATTATAATCCAGGATTTGATGGACAAGCGCCAGAACCTATTCATAAAAACTTAACTGAATTTAGCGAGTTAATTCGCATCAGCGAGGAAATAGATTGTGGTTTGGTAACCGATGGAGATGCTGATAGAATTGGCTTGTACAACAAAAAAGGGGAGTTTGTAGATTCACATCATATCATCCTTTTATTGGTTCATTATTTACACAAATACAAAGGAATGGATGGTAAAGTAATTACTACCTTTAGTGCCACTTCTAAAATTACTGAATTAGCCAAAGCGTATGGTTTACCAATAGAAATTACCAAAATTGGATTCAAATACATTTGTGAAAAAATGGTGACCGAAAACGTATTAGTTGGTGGCGAAGAAAGCGGTGGAATAGCTATTAAAGGTTTTATTCCAGAGCGCGATGGCATTTGGATTGGCCTAACCATTTGGGAATTTATGGCTAAAACTGGAAAAAGTTTAGATGAATTGATTCAAGAAGTGTACGATGTGGTGGGTAGCTTTGCAATGGGTAGAATTGATTTGCACATTACTGAAGAAATTAAACAGTCTGTTTTGGACAATTGCAAAGCAGGAAAATATACCCAATTTGGAAGCTATAAAATAGAGAAAACAGAAGACTTAGATGGCTTTAAATTTTTACTTGGAAATGGTGAATGGGTAATGGTTCGAGCAAGCGGAACTGAGCCTGTATTGCGCGTT
>JBIILW010000042.1:0-10699 GCA_044338265.1 Bacteroidia bacterium
TCCACCGTCTAAAGGACCATAATGCACTCTATAAGTAAGTTTTTCTCCATAGGTAAAAGCATTATTTATTTTTTTTGCTTTAGCTAAAACATCATCTAACTCGGTGTGAAATGTGTTTTTTTGTGGAATAAATGAACACAAAATCAATAGCGAAATAAAACCTATATTTTTCATAATTGTATATTTATAAATCCATGCTTACAAAACATGAGCCAAAGAATCTATTTAGATCATTCATATTATTTACCTTTTAGTAAATAATATGTTAATCCTTAATAATCTTACTTATAAATTGTTCTTGATCGTTATATAGTTTTATTAAATAAATTCCGCTTTTAAAATTACTTAAGTCTAATAATTGAATGTTGCCATCTTTTTTACCCGTAATAATTTCTTTTCCACTGTAATCATAAATTGAATAATTTAACTCCAATTGAGATTCAATATTAAATAATCCATTTGTTGGATTTGGATATATTTTGAATTTATCATTGGTAGCATTTTCAGTTTTAGTTGTATATTTTAAATCTAAATCATCACTAAAATTACTACAACCATTAGTTGAATCTACCCTTAATTTATATACACCAAATTTTGAAGTTGCATAGTATTTATTGGTGGCACCTGGTATTTCAATATTACTGTAATACCAATGATTGGCAGTCAATGAAGATGAAATAAGTACTTTACCATCAAACAAAGTAACAATAGGTTTTTCTGGGCTTTGCAATACGTTTACACCTTTTACTATTGAATCTTGGCAACCATTAGTAGTGGAAACAACTAATTTGATATTATAATTTCCAGATTTGCTATAGGTTTTATTATTAGGTATTGTAGCAGTTGAATTCGTATTGTCACCAAAATCCCATTTAACATTATTTATAAAACCGGCACTTGCATCTTGAGAAGCATTGTTTATTTCAAAACTGTTATCATTTAAACATTGATTTAAATTATTGACCACAAAATCTGCTTTAGGTTTTACACTATTTATATTGAAAGAATTATTTACACTTTCAATACAACCTCCAGGTCCACTGGCAACAAGATTTACATTGATTGAACCTGTATAATTATAAGTATGAACCGGATTAGCTATATTTGAATAGAATCCATCACCAAAATCCCATGCAAATGTATATCCAACATTGTTAGAATCATTTACAAATTCAATTTCCATAGAATCACAATAAATGTTTTTCACAATACTTGTAAAAGTAACATTAGAATCTTTAAAATAAACATTTACATCGTCATAAGCTGCATAACACGGACCAATTGGGTCATTTGTTGTCAATGAAATAATGATTGATTTAGCAGCTAAATCGGCAGCACTAGGAATATATTTTGTAGATAAAGAAGATGAATCAATAAATGAACCTGAACCATTTAAAGTAACCCAAAGGGAATTTGTTGGAAATCCAGCTTTTGTTCCAATAATATCAACTGATGAAGCATAAGAACAAGTATAAATATCCTTACCAGCATTTACAGTTGGTGGAACGTTAACAGTTACTTCCAATGAATCACTTGCAATACCACATAATCCAGAAGGATCGTTACTGGTATAAGTTATAAAAAACGAGCCATTAGCAATTTGAGAATCTGTAGGAAAATAATCAACTATTGAATCTGTAGATGAAAATAAAGAATTCGTTGATGAAGTCCAAGTGCCAATAGTAGAGGAACCTCCAATTAATCCAACTAATTTTACTGCGTTGTTTCCACAAATTACTTGGTCAAGTCCTGCATTAATTGTTGGTAATTGATTAATTGTTATAACTACAGTATCTCTAACAGCAAAACATTGTCCATCTTTAAAAATTAAGCTAACAACTCCAGCCAATTTATCTGATGCAGACAATATATATTTTGTGATGAGTGCCGTATCGCTTGTAAATGTTCCTGTTCCTAATGTGTTCCATGATACATTTGTAGGCGAGCCACTGATGGTTCCAACCAATGAAATAGTGTCGCTATTGGCACAAATGATTTGATCTGCTCCTGCACTTACAATTGCTGCTGGATTTATAGTAACTAATAAAGAATCTGCAGCTGCGCTACAAGGTCCAATTGGATCATTACTTGTATAAGTTAATACTAAAGATCCATTTGCGATTTCTGTTGGTGTTGGAAAATAATTTGTAATTGCGGTTAAAGATATAAATGAACTGTTTGTTGATGATGTCCAACTTCCAGAACTAGCAGATCCACCAACTATTCCTATTATAGTTGCAGTACTACTTCCACAAATAAATTGATCCGGACCTGCGTCTACAGTTGCTAATGGATTAATTGTAATTGTCAATGTATCGCTAACTGAATTACATGGACCTACTGGATTACTTGAAGTTAAAATCAAATCCACTGAACCTGCTGCTTTATCTGTTGCAGAAAATTTATAACTAGTTGCAAGTGAGGTAGAACTAGTAAAAGTCCCTGTGCCTAAAGTTCTCCATGAACCTGTAGATACTGATCCACTAACACTTCCCGCTAATGAAACGCTATCATTACTTGCACATACTGTTTGATCTATTCCAGCGTTAGCAACCGCTAGTTGATTGATTGTTAAAATCATTGCATCAACAACATTTTGACATGTATTGCTAGGATCAAAATTTGTAATAGTTAATCTTACTGAACCTAAAATATTGTCGGCTAAACTTGGAGTATAAGTAGGTTTCAATGCATTTACATCTGAAAATGTTCCAGTGCCATTCGTGGTCCAAGTAATGGTACCACTCGTTGCCGTTGTTGATGCATTTATAAAAATGTTATTATTTCTACAGATGGTTTGATCAATACCAGCAAAAATAGTAGCAGTTGGTTTAAATGTAATGGTCATGGTATCTACCGCTTGGTTACAAGGCCCTGCAGGATCATCGGTAGTGTATAAAATTTTCACAAAACCAATAAATTTATCTAATGTACTTGGTAAATATTCGGCTGTTTTTCCTACAATATTTTTAAAAGTACCTGTACCTAATGTACTCCAAGTTGCGGCATTTGCTCCATTACCATAGTCACCAATTAAGTTTACCTTAGCTACATTACTACAAACAGATTGATCAACACCAGCGTCTGAAAATGCAGGAGCTATTAATGCAACTATTAATGAATCTTTTGCTGCATCGCAAGATCCAATAGGATCATTAGTTGTATAAGTTAACACCACAAATCCATTTAATACTTCAGTTGGTGTTGGAAAATAATCTGTTATTGCAGTGAAAGAAATAAATGGACTGTTAGTTGATGATGTCCAACTAGCAGAAGTTGCCGAACCACCTATTGTTCCTATAATATTCACTGAACTATTGCTACAAATAACTTGATCTGGACCGGCATCTACTGTTGCCTTTGAATTAATTGTAACTATCATTGTATCGTTAGCAGAATTACATGGGCCTACAGGATCTTTTGAGGTTAAAATCAATTTTACAAATCCAACAGATTTATCATTTGAAGATAATATATAATCAGTAACTAGCGATGATGAATTTGTAAATAATCCTGATCCAAGTGTTCTCCAAGAACCTTTTGTTACAGCACCACTGATATTTCCAATTAAAGAAACAGTATCATTACTTGAACAAACTGTTTGATCTAATCCAGCATCAGATATTACCAATTGGTTTATAGTTAATAATATTGCATCATTTACGTTTTGACATATGTTACCTGGGTCAAAGTTGCTTATTGTTAAGGTAACTGATCCTGAAATATTATCCGCCAAACTAGGAATATAAGTTGGGGTTAATGAGTTTCCATTTGTAAATGTTCCTGTTCCTGAAGTAGTCCAGGTTAATGTTCCACCAGTAGCTGTTGTTGAAGCATTTAAAGTAACATTATTATTTATACATATAGTTTGATTTAAACCAGCGCTTATGGTTGCCGTTGGTTTAAAAGTAATCATCATGGTATCTATTGCTTCATTACAAGGTCCAGCCGGACGTTCAGTAGTATATAAAATTTCAACAAATCCATTTAATTTATCTAAGGGACTAGGTAAATAAATTGCTGTATTTCCTACAATATTTTGGAAAGTACCAGTTCCTAATGTGCTCCAATTAGCAAAATTTGCACCATTACCAAAGTTGCCAGCCAAGTTTACTAATGATACATTACTACAAACTGTTTGATCAAATCCAGCATCTGAAAAAGGAGGTGATACCAATGTAACTATTAATGAATCTTTTTCTGCATTACAAGGTCCTATTGGATCATTAGTTGTGTATGTCAATACTACAAAACCATTTAGTACTTCTGTTGGTGTTGGAAAATAATTTGTATTTGCAGTAAAAGATATAAATGGATTATTTGTAGATGACGTCCAACTTCCAGAAGTAGCCGATCCACCAATTGTTCCAATGATATTTACTGAACTATTGCCACAAATAATTTGATCCGGTCCTGCATTAACAGTTGCCCTAGGATTGATTATTACAATCATTGTATCACTCACAGAATTACATGGTCCTACTGGATCACTTGATGTTAAAATTAATTTTACTAATCCAGCTGCTTTATCAATTGGTGATAATGTATAATTTGTTACAAGAGAAGTTGCATTTGAAAAAGTTCCTGTACCTAATGTTCTCCATGTACCCGTAGTTACTGTTCCGCTAATACTTCCTGTTAAGGAAACATTATTACTACTAGCACACACAGTTTGATCAACGCCAGCATTTGATATTGCGGGTGCTAACAATGCAACAACCAAAGAATCTTTCGCTGCGGTACAAGGACCAATTGGATCATTGCTTGTATAATTTAATACTACAAAACCATTTGATATTTCTGTAGGTGTGGGAAAATATTCTGTTAACGCGTTGAAAGAAATAAAAGGAATATTTGTAGACGAGGTCCAACTGCCAGAGGTAGCTGATCCACCAACTGCACCAACTACAATTGCTGAGTTGTTGCCACAAATTACTTGATCTGGACCTGCGTCTGCAGTTGCAATTGGGTTGATTGTAATAATCATTGTATCATTCACTGAATTACATGGTCCTACTGGATCGCTTGATGTTAAAACCAATTGAACAGTTCCAGCGGCTTTATCAGTTGCCGAAAGTATATAATTTGTAATGAGTGATGATGCGTTTGTAAATGTTCCAGTTCCTAATGTACTCCAAGTACCTGAACTTACTGATCCACTAACGCTTCCTATTAATGAAACATTAATACTACTTGCACAAACTGTTTTATCAATTCCTGCATTAGCTAATGGTAATTGGTTAATTGTTAATACCATGGAATCTTTTGCATTTTGACATAAATTAATTAGGTCAAAATTTGTGATTGTTAATTTAACTGAGCCTGAAATTTTATCGGTTATACTAGGAAAATAGAATGGTGTTAATGTGTTTCCATTTGTAAATACTCCTGTACCTGAAGTTGTCCAGTTTAATGTGCCACTTGTTGCAGCTGTAGTTGCATTTAAAACTATATTGTTATTACTACAAATTGTTTGATCTAATCCAGCATTTAACATAACAACTGGATTGAATGTTAGAAGCATTGTATCTCTGGCTGCTGCACAAGGTCCTGTAGGATCATTAGTTGATAAAACTAATTTTACAAAACCCGCACTTTTATCTAAAGCGCTGGGTGTATATATTGCATTCAATAAAGTTGAATTATTAAAACTTCCTGTTCCTTTAGTACTCCAATTTGCGCTGCTTGCAGATCCTCCAAATGCACCTGAAATATTGATTGAATTTGTTAAGATACAAGTGTTTTGATCAATACCAGCATTTACTGAAGGTGCTTTAAATATTCTAACTGTTATTTGATCGGATGCAGCTAAACAAGAACCAGCAGGATCATTTGAAGTTAAAGTCAAAACTATTGAACCTAAATCGGAAGCACTTGGTGTGTATACTCCAATTAAATTATTAGGATTACTAAAAGTACCTGTACCAGAAGTTGTCCAAGTTCCAAAAGGTGCTGATGGTCCTAATACTCCTGCTAAATTTACAACATCATTTGCACATATTGAATCATTCACAACGCCAGCAACGGCAGTAGGCTTTAGATTTATTCTCAAGTCCGTACCATTATTTGTCCCGATAGTTGATGGGCTACTACCAATAACTCTTATTCTATATCCTAATCCTAAACCAGTATTTGCAGGTATAGTTGCTAATATGGTTCCATTAGTAACGGAAGTCAATTGACCAATAGGTACTGGACTTGAAAAACTTCCAAATTCATCACTTAATTGAGCGGTAAACACATTTGTGCCTCCAAATGATCCTACAATTGAATAATTAACTACTATATTTACTCCACCACAATATTCAGTTATTAGTATTGGACTTGTAGTAATAGTCTGTGCTTTTGAAGCATAATTAAATAAACACAAAATGCTTATTACAGCAAATTGATATATTTGTTTTATGTATTTATTTGTTTTCATTTTATTTCTTATTTAACAACTGAAATGTTTTGATAGTATTATTGTTTGATAATTTTTTTAAAATAGGTTTTACCCATTTCTTTGTTTTCAATTTTAACTATGTATATACCGTTAGTTAGAAAATCTGTATCTAATTGTATTTGTTTTTCATTAACAATAGTTTTCTTTAAAAAAACATTACCCAACAAGTCAATAATCATTAATTCCAATGAGTTGTTTTTTTGTCCAAAATCAATGTTTAATTCATTAACAAAAGGATTTGGAAATACCGTTATTCCATTATTTGAAATTTCTTTCAAGTTCGTAATTAGGTCATTTGTTAAAATAGTTAAAGTTCTTGCTTCACATGATTTTGTTGTTAATTTATAAATCATTGTATCACTTCCAACTATAAATCCTTTGGTAAAATTTATTTCATTTTCATTGATAAAAAGATAGGGCCTTTTTGGTGTTTTTGTTATCAAACCTGTGCTATAAAAAGGAATGTCAATTGGAACTGTAATATTACTATTTGATAAAAATCCACGAGATATCAATTTGTTCCCAGCAAATATGGTTGGAACAACATTGATGTAAATTGAATTATTAAATTGGGCTCCACCACGCTTTATAACTTTTAAATTATAATTGGTAAAATCAGAAGGGTAAACAATTAATTCAGTTCCTAAATTACTAGAAACATCAGTATTAGCTGGTATTGACGACCATATCAATAAAGAATCATTTGCGTTAAAAGTATAATTAATTGCTAAGCGTTGATCAGCACAAATTCTTGATTCCAATGATTGTATGTATAACCAAACTGTATCCGAGTTATTGACACTTTTAGCTATAATTTGAATAGAATCAGAACCTATCCAAAATGCATTTATTCCTTCGCCAATACTCACTGATAAATCTGAATTTGCATTAATATCTGTTACAAAAATACTATTATTAATTACCGACCATTGAATATTATTTACTGTATTAAACCTATCAACTGTAAAGCTCTTTAAATTTATTTTCGGAAAATTTTCATTTGCCATTCTTTTCAATATTGGCAATTTTACATAAGGTTTATTGCTTCCTTTTAAGCCCATTCCTGTAATGGAAATACTGCCAATTGCTATTTTAGAACTACAAGTTATTGAAACAACATTGACTCCTTTTGGAACATTGAATGTATAAGTTTGATAAGAATAAGAATTATTTGTTGCTGGCAATTCAAAATACTCAAATTTATTCAATTCAGGAAACTCAACAAAAAAACTGATTTTATTTCCAGCTGCACCTTTTGAATAAAAACTTAAAACATTTGGACCACTTTCAACACCGCTTAAATTTGTAATTTGAAACATGGTTTGGTCTGAAAAAGCAGTTATTGCTCGGTAATTGCTTTGACTAATTCCTGAAATGGTGTCTAAACCATTCATGACGCTATATCCATCAACTAAACCGTCTTTGTTAAAATCATTTTGTAAAGGTGGTAATATATTTTTCTCAGGATTTGTTTGTGATTTATAAATTAAATTACTCCATTCGGAATAAGTGTAAACAGGAATATTATTTTCAACACACCATCCTAAAATTTCATCCATATTTTTGATAATGGTATTTAATGGGAAATTTGCACCCAATATTCCTAAATGGTTACTACCAAACGACAAAGTATGGCGTGCAAATCTGTCTACAATGATACTTTTTATTTGATCAACAGTTTGATTTTCTTCTTGAAAATCTTGCCATTGCATACCATATGAATTGTTTTTTTCGTTATCTGTTTCATTGTATCCTTTGATAGTGCCAGGATATGTTGCAGCTGACAAATAACCAAACTCACTTCCACAAATATCTGCAATATATTTTTTAGATAAATAAGGCGTTTCACCACCTGGTTGTATCCAAACTGTAGGGGGATTAATGCCTTTGCTTTTGAATATATCAAGTGAAAATTGTAACATTATTCTAAAACCTTCTTTATCAATATCAACATCCATATTCCCTAATTTTTTGTATGGAACATTACTGATAACGCCTAAATCAATGTCTTCATTCCAAAAACTTTTAATATTAAGCGTATCTGGATCATTGCTATTTAAATTACTTATGCCATAAAAACTAACAATTTTATCTAAAGTAGGTAAATAAAAATAAATGGTGTTTTTACCAGATCCAAATAATTTCAGGTTGCTAAATTCACCATCATTTTGACTAATAATTATGTTATTATTAATGCTCACATTTGTTTCATCGCCATTTCCATTTGGATTTAACAAATTATATTTTAAACAAACCCTAGTTCCATTAACTGGTATTGCATTAACAATTTTAAGATGATCAATTCCAGCTCTATTTATGAATTTAATTGAATCAGAATTTAAAATATCAAAGAATTGAGTAAAATGATTAGGAGTATGGTCACCAATTTCGTGACCTCTAACTTGTAAAAATTTTAAAGTGGTCCAAAAATCAGCTGATTGAGTAAAATTAGCTATCTGCGTGTTTGGTGAATATGTAAATCGTTTTCCATGTTTTGAGAAAATTGAATCCAGTGCTTTTAAATTAGATGGCGATTGCGTATCGTCAATTCTAAAACAAACTCCGCCTATTTTATCAACTAGTTGAGCTTCAGATTTTGTAAAAGTTATAACTAAACCTATGAAAAATAACAATTTAAGATAGTTCATTTTGTAATATTTATTTAAAATTTCGAATCACGAATTTATCATTTATTAATTATAAAAAAACTTTTAAAAGTTGCTTTTTCTTAAATTTTACTTAAATAGCAGTTTTTTGCTAAATTTTTCGCAAATTCGCACCTTATTTTTCAAATATGAACCAACCAATTCCAAATGGCAATTTAGCCTCCCTTGATCAAGCACAACAACTAGGACTTCGCCCTGAAGAATTCGAAAAAATAAAAGATATTTTAGGTCGTATACCAACGTTTACAGAAATGACCATTTTTTCGGTCATGTGGAGTGAACATTGTTCATATAAAAATTCTATCGTTTGGTTAAAAACATTGCCAAAAGAAGGAGAAAAAATGTTAGCTAAGGCTGGCGAGGAGAATGCAGGATTAATTGATATTGGTGATGGTTTAGCATGTTGTTTTAAAATAGAAAGTCATAATCATCCAAGTGCAATAGAGCCATACCAAGGTGCTGCTACTGGTGTTGGTGGAATTAACCGCGATATTTTTTCAATGGGTGCTCGCCCAATTGCCCAACTTAATTCATTGCGTTTTGGAAATATTGACAATGAAAGAACCAAATGGTTAGTTCGTGGAATTGTAAAAGGTATTGGTAATTATGGAAATGCATTTGGAATTCCTACTGTAGGTGGCGAAGTTTATTTTGATGACTGCTATCAAGTTAATCCGTTAGTAAATGCCATGAGTGTTGGTATTGCAAAAGTTGGAAAAACTGTTTCTGCAATTGCCGAAGGCGTTGGAAATCCGGTTTACATATTTGGTTCTGCCACTGGTAAAGACGGAATTCATGGTGCTGCTTTTGCAAGCAAAGAGATTACTAAAGATTCAGCAAAAGATTTGCCTTCAGTTCAAGTTGGTGATCCATTTTGGGAAAAATTAATTTTAGAGGCAAGTTTAGAATTATTAGAAACCGATGCAATAGTTGGAATGCAAGACATGGGTGCGGCAGGAATTACATGCTCTACTAGTGAAATGACTGCAAAAAGCGGAACTGGAATGAATGTTTGGCTAGACAAAGTTCCAATGCGTCAAGAAGGAATGAAAGATTGGGAAATTCTTTTGTCGGAAAGTCAAGAACGAATGCTCGTGATAGTTCATAAAGGAATGGAAGCGATAGTTGAAAAAGTACTAAGCAAATGGGATTTAACTTTTGCCATTATTGGTGAAGTTACAGATTCTGGAAATGTAAAATATTATATGAATAATGAGTTACGTGCCGATATTCCTGCAGAAAGTTTGGTTTTGGGTGGGGGTGCTCCTGTTTACCATAGAGAATATACAAAACCTACCTATTTAAAAGAAATTTCAAAATTTAATATCAAAGAAATACCTGATTGCGATATCGCAAATTATAATTCATTAAAAGAAGTGAATTCAGCTAAACACATTGCAAAATTTTTAGCTGCTCACCCAAATATTGCTTCTAAAAGATGGATTTTTAATCAATATGATAGCATGGTGGGAACCATTAATCAAACTACCAATGCGCCAAGCGATGCAAGTGTAGTAAAAGTTAAAGGCACTGATAAATCAATTGCTATGACGGTAGATTGTAACAGCCGTTTTGTTTGGGCAAATCC
>JBIILW010000315.1:0-2866 GCA_044338265.1 Bacteroidia bacterium
CGTAAATCGGAAAGAATTGGTCTACCAGTTTGCGTTCCAGGAGTGGAGCCCGCACCACGTTTTTCACTCTGACGACTTAACTGCGCTAAAGCAATAATTGGCACATCTAATTCTTTTGCCAATGCTTTTAAACTTCTTGAAATATAACTTACTTCTTGCTCTCTATTACCATTTTTATTGTTTGCATCATCACCACGCATTAACTGTAAGTAATCTACAATTATCATCTGAATATTGCTCTGTTGTTTCAATCTGCGGCATTTGGCACGCAATTCAAAAACTGAAATAGCAGGCGTATCATCTATGAAAATGGGTGCATCACTTAGCTTTGCAATTTTTGAATTTAACTGTTGCCATTCATGGTCAGCTAAAGTTCCTTTTTTTAGCTTATCCGATTCAATTTCAGCTTCGGCACTAATCATACGTGTTACCAATTGACGCGAACTCATTTCCAAAGAGAAAATAGCAACTCCACGTAATGTTTCGGTATTTGCCATACAAGCATTTCTGGCCACACTTAGTGCAAAAGCAGTTTTACCCATACCAGGACGAGCAGCAATAATTATTAATTCTGATTTTTGGAAACCAGAAGTAACCCTGTCTAATTTAGAGAAACCAGAAGGAATTCCAGTTAAACCACCTTCTTTTCCACGTAAACTTTCTATTTCAATAATTGCTTCTTGAACTACACCGCTAATGGCGCGGTAATCTTTTTTAATATTTCCCTGAGAAACTTCAAATAATTTACGTTCGGCACTGTCTAAAAGTTCAAAGGCATCGGTTCCATCTTCATAAGCTTCAGTACTTATTTCACCACTTATTCTAATTAATTCACGTTGTAAATATTTTTGAGCAATGATACGAGCGTGGTATTCAATGTTTGCTGCTGAAGCAACTCTATTTGTTAGTGAAGTTACATAATAAGCACCACCAGAAATATCTAAAGTTCCTTGCTTTTTTAATTCTTGCGAAACTGTTAAAATATCAACTGCACTTCCATTTTGCCAAAGATTCACTATGGCTTCATAAATGTTTTTGTGCTTAGGATCGTAAAAACTATCAGCTTTTAAAACTTCGGTAATTACATTAATGGCATCTTTTTCAAGCAATAACGCACCTAAAACTGCTTGTTCTAATTCTGGTGCTTGCGGTGGAAGTTTACCTGATTCAAAAATTTGAGCATTTGTAAGTACACGTTTTTTTCTGTTAGTTGCTAATTCAGCCATTTTAAATTTATTTTATTCTTGTATTGGTTTCCTCAATATTGCATCAATATATTAGTGTAAACAACTAAAATAATAGTATTCACATATTTTAAAAATTTGTGAGTTAGATGTGCATAACTGCATTGAATATTTGTTAACAAGCTGATATTGTTATTATTTTTGTGAACATTAATTTAACATAAAAATGCTAAAGCACTCAGGTTTATACCAGCAAACAATAAGCAGGTATTAATTTCTTAACAATTAAAGTGGGCAATAAAATTTGAAAAATTTATGTTTTAAAATAAATCAATTTCTTAATAATTTGTTTATCGGCAATTTAAAATAATAACATACTTTCGTTCTCTAAAAAATAACATATGAAAAAAATAATTTTACTAACTTTAATTGCTATTGGAACTTTAACAAATTATGCTCAATCTACCATTGAAAATTTTAGCTATGGTTCTTCAATGGATACATTAACAAATCCTGCAAATGGAGGAGTTAACTGGAAAAGACACAGTGGTACAAGTGGTAGTTTTACCAGTAGTTTAATATACAATACCACTTCATTAACCTATGCTGGTTATAGTTCATCTGGAGTTGGTGGTGCTGTTGAAGTTTGGGGAGTGGCAAGATCTGAGGATGCGAACAGAATGGTTTCTGCTTATACCAGTGGATCTGTTTATGCATCTTTTTTACTAAGAATTGATTCAGTAAATTCTTTATCAACTGTTGGTGATTATTTTGTTCATTTTGGTGATACATTTGGTGCGGTTACACTTACAAATTTTAAATCAAGAATGTTTACTAAAATAGGAAGTGTTGCTAATACCTATAAAATTGGTTTAACAAAATCAGGTGCGGGTTCAGTTGCTGTTTTTTCTCCTGATTATGCTTTTGGAACTACCGTTTTAGTGGTACTAAAATACAAATTTGATTTATCAGCTACAGCTAATGATTCAGTGTCTGCTTATATTTTTACATCGGGCGTGCCTACTACTGAACCAACAACACCAACAATAGTGGCATCAGATATTACCGCAACGGATTATACAATATTAAGATCATTTTGTTTAAGACAAGGAAGTTTGGCTAACTCACAATTTAAAGCATTAGTTGATGGAATTAGAGTATCTAATTCATGGAGTACAAGTGTTTTACCCGTTAAATTTGCTAGTTTTAATGCAATCATTAATAACAAACAAACTAATTTAACTTGGACTACCGCAAGCGAAATCAATAACAAAGGTTTTGAAATTGAAAGAAGTTTGGACGGTGTTAATTTTGAAATCATTGGATTTGTTAAAGGAAATGCAAACGCTAATCGTATTAATAAATACAGCTTCATTGATGACAATCATGCAAGTGCATTTTACAGGTTGAAGCAAATTGATTTTGATGGTAAATTTGATTATTCAAATATCATTTCTGTTCAAGGAAATGATTTATTGATTGACATTACTCCAAATCCTTTTAACAACGTGATTGAAATTAACAGCAACGGTAATTTATTAAATGTTGAAGTGTTAGACATTACAGGTAAAATAGTGATATCAGAAACTATCAATGGTAGTAAAACTACTTTAAACACTGCTAGTTTGAATAATGGTGTTTATTTTGTTAGAATAAATAATGGTGAGTCAGTTATAACAAAA
>JBIILW010000316.1:0-2857 GCA_044338265.1 Bacteroidia bacterium
AGTAGCTTGGCGTTGTGCATCGTTAAAGTATGCAGGAACAGTAATAACCGCTTCTTTTACTTCATACCCTAAATAATCTTCAGCAGTTTTTTTCATTTTCTGCAAAATCATTGCTGAAAGTTCTTGAGGGGTATATAATCTACCATCAATTTCTACACGAGGTGTGTTGTTATCACCTTTTTTTACAGTGTACGACATGCGACTAATTTCTTTTGAAACTTGATCGTAGGTGTTACCCATAAAACGTTTGATGGATGAAATGGTGTTTTTTGGATTGGTAACTGCCTGACGTTTTGCAGGGTCACCAATTTTACGTTCACCGTCTTTAATAAATGCTACAATCGATGGCGTTGTTCTACGTCCTTCGCTGTTAGCAATAACTACTGGTTCGTTGCCTTCCATTACTGCAACGCACGAGTTTGTTGTTCCTAAATCTATGCCTATTATTTTACTCATAATCTTTGTAATTTTTTACGAATATTATCAATCATAATGCCAAGGCAATTTTTTACAATAACACAAAAAAAATGGCTTATTTTTTTTAAAATAACAAAAAAATAGCTGCCTTTTGGCAGCTATTATGACAGAATATTTGAATTTTGAAACAAAGATTATTTTTGAAATTGAGGCAATGTATTAATTAACACAATTGAATTTGAATCTAACGAAATGAATGGTTGTCTGTTAAATGTTCTTGATGTAAAAATACCTAAACCACCTTTTATATTCGTATAATCTGTATGTTTTTGAACAAAAGAAATATTAGGTTTATTTTGTTCCTGAATGTCTAAAAAATTAGGACCCGCACCCCAAGTAACATACTCTACGCCAATATATTTTCTGATTACAGTTTTAGGTTGCGTTGCAAAAAATTGTCTCCAATTATTTAATAAATCTACTGATTTAATGCGCTCTGAAACTGGATCGTTTGCATTGTAATTAACTGTTTCTTTTCCCGATTGAACATAATAATCGTGGTATTTTTCTACAAAAAACGTTGGATTGCTGTTAAGCGCTTCAATGTATTTTAGCCTAACTGCTGCATCTATTATATATGCTGATTTATTTACAAAATACCTAAATGTAAAAAGGTTATTTGTGTTTTCTGAAATAGTTATATTTCGTTGCTCAATAATTTGGTCACCAATTAAATTACAACTGGAGGTAAAAACATTTCCAGTAACAGTGTCTCTAATTAATAAATTAACTTTTGCCAAACCAACTCCAAACCAATTATAAGGATTAGTTTGGTAAATATAGTTTGAATCATTAGCAAATAACCCTGCATTTTTTGGAATATTATTGGTTCTATTACAATTGATGGTGTCTTTATTTACGATTAATTGAACTAATAAATTATTCAAGTAAAGGGAGTCGGTAATTTTTACGGCATCACTTGCTTTAATTTCAATTGAATTTTGAAAAACTTTTTGAATTCTTAAATATTGTATGGTTTCATTTTTATCTATAAAGCCATAAACTACCGGTATTTCTCGGTAAGGTGCATTTATTTCTAACGAATTATCGCAAGCCATTACGCTCAGCAATACTAGGAATATGATGATATTTTTCTTCATTTTGGGGTGGCAATATAGCTTTTGAAATTTAATTGATTTAATTATATGACAAATAATTTTGATTAAAGGTTTTATTTCTACATTTGAAAAAAAATAAAAAGACCATGAGCGTTCATAAAGAGTATAAAAAAATTACCACACATAGCATACAAGAAATGAAACTGCGTGGTGAAAAAATAAGCATGCTTACTGCTTATGATTTCAGCATGGCAAAAATTTTTGATGAAGCAAAAATTGATGTGTTATTAGTTGGCGATAGCGCTAGCAATGTGATGCACGGACACGAAACAACGCTGCCAATTACTTTAGATCAAATGATTAGCCATGCGGCTTCAGTAATAAAAGCTGTAAACCGTTGTTTGGTGGTGGTTGATTTACCATTTGGAAGTTATCAAGGTAATTCAAAAGAGGCATTGAATTCTTCTATTAGAATTATGAAAGAAGCCGAAGCTCATGCTGTAAAATTAGAAGGTGGCGAAGAAGTGGTGGAATCTATCAAAAGAATTTTAACAGCAGGAATTCCTGTAATGGGTCATTTGGGATTAACTCCTCAAAGCATTTATAAATTTGGAACTTATGAAGTGAGAGCAAAAGAAGATTTGGAAGCTCAAAAATTATTACACGATGCAAAATTATTAGAAGAAGCTGGTTGCTTTGCAATAGTTTTGGAAAAAATTCCTTCAAAATTAGCCAAGCAAGTTACTGAATTAGTAAAAATTCCGGTAATAGGCATTGGTGCGGGTTCAGATGTTGACGGACAAGTATTGGTAAGTCATGATTTATTGGGTATCAACAAAGATTTTTCGCCTAAATTTTTAAGGAGGTATTTAAATTTATTTGATGAAATAAAAGGTGCAGTGGAACAATATGTAGCCGATGTAAAATCAGTAGATTTCCCGAACGAAAAAGAACAATACTAAAAAGTGCGAAGTAAAATGCTGAATGAATTAGCAATAAGCAATTGGCAAAAGATGAATAGCCGTTCGGCTTTAGCCAACGGAGAAAATCGGAAAAAGCAAAAATATTATCTTCAACTTTGTACTCTCTAAATCTCCAAATCAAAAATCTCTAAATCTCCAAATCGCTAAATCACCAAATGGTTCAAATCCTATACGAAGACAATCACTTAATAGCTGCTTTAAAACAAAGTGGGCAAACAGTGCAGCCAGAACCTCACAAACCTAAAAGTTTGGAGGAAGAGGTGAAGCAATACATTAAAGTGAATGAGCAAAAACCTGGTGATGTTTTTTTAGGCGTTATTCACAGAATTGATATGCCTG
>JBIILW010000043.1:0-10641 GCA_044338265.1 Bacteroidia bacterium
GACATCAAAACCCGCGATGAGTTTGTGTACAAACGCAAATACAAAGAGTTTAATCCTGGCGATTTAAAACAAGCAGCCTTCGATAAAGAAGTCCAAAAAATGCAATTTTTACGTGCTGCATCTGCCACTTTTGAAACCTATCAAGCTAAGTTAAAACAACACAATCGTTACGATTTTGCTGATATGATTTTATGGGTAATTGAAGCATTTAACCAAAAATCTGAAATGCTAGCGCAATACCAAGAAAAGTATTTATACTTTTTGGTAGATGAATACCAAGATACCAGTGGTGCGCAAAATGATTTGTTGTTTCAATTATTGAAGAACAACGAAAAGCCCAATGTATTTGCCGTTGGCGATGATGATCAATCTATTTATAGGTTTCAAGGTGCAAACGTAGAGAATATCAATTTTTATATCAATAAATATGCTAATCAGGATTTAAAAACCATTTCGTTGGTACAAAATTACCGTAGCAGTCAAGTAATTTTAGATGCAAGTAAAGCATTAATTGGTCAGAACAATACAAGGATTAATCCAGATAAAACTTTGCTGGCTAGCAATGATAAATTTGCCGATTTAGCAGAGCAACCAAACATATTTGCTTATCAAAATGAAGCACATCAAAGCACGCATATTGCCATGCAAATAATGGCTTTAAAAGAACAAGGTGTTCCATTAAATGAAATTGCGGTATTGTTTCATAACCATAAGCAAGCCGATGATTTAATTGCATGGTTACAGCATCACAATATTCAAATCAATACCCGTAAAAGAGCCAATGCTTTTGATGAAATGTTGATCAAAAAATTGGTTACCATTTTACGATATATCAATGCGGAATTAACAAAACCGCACAGCGGAGAGTATTTGTTATTTGAAATTTTGCATTATAATTTCTTTCGTTTACCAAGTATTGAATTGGCAAGGTTTGCCAATAAAATGAACGATTTGAACAATCAAAAAGATGTAACGTGGGAGAAAACAGGTTGGCGACAAGGTTTGAAACAAAATTTTATTGACCCAAAACCAAGTATTTTTATTGAAGATAAAAATGTAAATGAACTATTTGTAAAAGCTTCTACATTGATTGAAAAATGGATTAGCAGTGCGGCAAATTTAACTTTACAGCATTTAATTAAAGAAATAATAAACGATAGCGGTTTGCTTTTTGAAGCGTTGCAAAGTGATGAGCGAACTTATAATATGCAGTTGCTTCATACCTTTTTCGATTTTGTAAAAAGTGAATGCGTGCGCAATACCAAAACAGCTTTAAAGCATTTGGTAAATACCATTGACACCATGGAAAAAGAAAAAATTCAATTGCCATCTCAGCGCTTGATTTATAATTTAGATGGTGTAAATTTTATCACCACACATTCGTCAAAAGGATTAGAATTTGAGCATGTTTTTATCATTGGTATCAATGCAAATGTTTGGGAAAAATCGCGCAAACACAGCAGTTATTCCCTGCCTGATACTTTATTTGAAATCAATAAAGAAAATGATTTAGAGGAAAAACGCAGGTTGTTTTATGTAGGAATGACTCGTGCTAAAAAGCAATTGAATTTAAGTTATTTAACACATGATAACAATAGCAAAGAGCTAGAAAAAAGTCAATTCTTAGCAGAATTAGAAGAGTTTGCAGGAATTAAAAATAGCGATTACGCAGTGAGTGATGCCGATTTAACAAACTTTGAATTAATAGTTTGGCAAAACCAAAAACACCAAGCTGCCGACCAGTTATTTAACAATGATTTTGTAAATGAATTATTGGAAAAATATACCTTGAGCGTAACGCATTTAAGTTCTTATTTAAAATGTCCAACTGCATTTTACTTTAACAGTTTAATTAAGGTTCCAGCGCCATTAAGTGCCAGTATGACTTTTGGAAGCGCTGTTCATTATGCTTTAGAAAAATTATTCAGAAACATGAATAGCAATGACGAAAAAACCTTTGCTACTGCTGAGGAAATGTTAAAGGATTTTGCTTGGTTTATGCGCAGGAATGAACAAAATTTTACGCCTCAAGAATTTAAATTACGCATGGAATATGGCGATCAGTTTTTGCCAAAATATTATGCTAAATACATCAATGAATGGAACAAAATTACCAGTGTAGAACGTAGCTTGAAAAATGTTGTAGTAAATAATGTTCCTTTAAACGGAAAGTTAGATAAACTAGAGTTTGCAGGGAATGTAGTAAATGTAGTGGATTACAAAACAGGCAATATTGACAATGCGCGTGAAAAGTTTAAAACACCAAATCATGAAAATGTAATGAAGGATGAAGCGGATAAAAAAGAACCTAAATTTGAAGATAAATTTGGTGGTGATTATTGGCGACAAGCAGTGTTTTATAAAATACTAATGGATTACGATAAGGACCCCAAAACACAAGACTGGGACATGCAAACTTGTGAATTCGACTTTGTAGAACCTGATAAAAAAACAACTAATTTTAATAAAATTAGGGTTCCAATTACACCATTAGACATACAAACGGTTTTAGGGCAAATAGATTTTGCTTTCACTAAAATTAAGGCAAAAGAATTTAGCAATGGCTGCGCAAAAACCGATTGCCATTGGTGTGAATTTACCAAAAACTATTACGCCAGCACCGATTTTAAAATTGAAATGGACAAAGTAGGAGAGGAGGATGAGTAAAAAAATTAGTATAGGTCATGTCGAGCGGAGTTGTCAGTCATGTCGAGCGGAGTCGAGACATAGTTAACGGTTCTCGACTCCGCTCGAACTGACTGTTTATTTAGAAAATATTCATAAAAAAAAATCCGTAAAGAATAAACTTTACGGATTTTTATTTGATATTATATTAATGCCATTGTTGGTGTTTAAGCTTAGCGTCACCAACAATTAAGAATTGTTTTTTAAAACACTACTGCTTCACCGTCTTTATCTATAAATCGGTAATCAACCATTGAAAGGGTGTTTACTTTATTTATTTTTATCCAACGTTTGTATTTAATGAACCATTTAAATCTTGGCGATTTAATTCCTCCATGAATAAAATAAGCGGCTAAGTATGGATTTAACTCCAAACTAAATCCTTTATGACGCACATTTTCAATCAAATATTTCACTTGATTTTCAATTTCGTCAAGTAATACCACACTGTTTTGAATTTCGCCAGTTCCATTGCAGGTAGGGCATTTTTCAGTGGTAATAATATTCATTTCTGGTCTTACTCTTTGGCGAGTAATTTCAACCAAACCAAAAGGACTCATCGGCAAAATTTTATGTCTTGCCCTATCACTTTTCATTTCTTCTTTTAGTTTTTCGTAAACTAATTTTCGGTTTCCAGCAGTTTTTTGGTCAATAAAATCTACCACTACAATTCCACCTAAATCGCGTAATCGTAATTGGCGTGCAACTTCAGTGGCTGCTTCTAAGTTAATTCTTAAAGCATTGTCTTCTTGCGCTTCATTTTTTGCACTTGTATTTCCACTGTTTACATCAATTACGTGCATCGCTTCAGTATGCTCAATAATTAAATAACATCCACCTAAAAAATTCGCTTCTTTTCCAAAGCTTGTTTTTATTTGTTTTTCAATGTCAAAATGTTCAAAAATGGAAACTTTACCAGTGTAAAGTTTAACAATTTTTTCTAATACTGGGCTTTTCGATTTTACATAATTCTTTATTTCATTATATAAATACGTATCGTTCACATGAATTCCTGTAAAATCTTCATTCACTAAATCCCTAATTAAAGTAAGCGTTCTTTCGCTTTCTCCTAATAGTTTTTGCGGTGGAACTGCTGATTTTAGTTGGGTGTAAACAATTTCCCATTTGGACATTAATTCAGCCAAATCTTTTTCTAACTCTTCTACGCTAATACCTTCAGCATTGGTTCTAATAATAACTCCAAAGTTAGGCTGTTTAATGGTTTGCATTAGCTTTTTAAGTCTATTGCGCTCATCGTGTTTTACTATTTTTTTAGAAATAGCAATGGCATTATCAAATGGTATTAACACAATAAAACGACCTGGCAAACTTAATTCACTCGATAAACGAGGTCCTTTATTTGATATTGGTTCTTTTACTACTTGAACAATTACTTGTTGAAAGCGGCTTAATAAAGTTCCAATTTTACCATGTTTTTCAATATCTTTTTCCATTACATCGTTTTCAATTCCCGATGTATTTTTACCATTTCTAACCAACTTAATCCATTTTTGTAATGATTGAACTTGTGGTCCTAAGTCGTGATAATGTAGAAAAGCATCTTTTTCATGCCCAACGTCAATAAAGGCTGAGTTTAACCCAGTCATTATTTTGTTTACAGTTCCAAAGTAAATATCTCCAACTAAAAATGCATTATCTGCTTTTTCATGATGGAGTTCTACTAGTTTTTTGTCACGCATCATGGCAATATGTACATTGCCCGTTTGGTCTGCGTTTATTATAATTTCGTTACTCACTATTTAAAGTTTCCCTTTTTTTATTTGTTATCAATTACGCAAGGTTGAGGTTTTTTCGTTAGTTAAATTGCAATTGATTGGGATGAGTGTATCCTAAAAAAAATTGGCGAAAGCCAAGTTTCAAATGTAAGATTTTCTAAAAATGCGTTTATTTTTCGTGTTTGTTTAAAACAATAAAAACTTAACCAATGGAGTTAAATGACCAACTGGTTAAGTTTTAATGTTTTGAGTCAGAGCCGTAATGTATTAAAACTACTGACTGATAAGATTATAAAAACACAATTTAGCTATTGCTAAATTATTTTTTCTTATGTCTGTTTTTACGAAGCTGTTTTTTACGCTTATGCGTGGCTATCTTATGTCTTTTTCTTTTTTTACCGCTTGGCATAGTTTTTATTTTGTTTGTTTAAGATTATCAATTAATTTTTTTATTTCGTCTTTCGATTCTTGATTTGGAATCAAGTTCATACATGTTTCGTAGGCAATAATAGCTTCTTTTTTCATATTTAAGCTACTATATGTTTCTCCTAAGTAAAAATAGGCCTCGCTATTTAATGGATCAAGTTTGGCTAGTTTCTCGAAACGTATTTTTGCTTTATCCCATTGGCCACTTCTTCTGCTTAACATTCCTAATGTGTAATTTGCTTGCACATTATTTGAATCACGTTTAACCACATCTTTTAAAATTTGCACACCTTTCATAATATCCAAATCGTTTTGAACGTAACAAATTGCCATTGCATTCTTGGCTTCTAAGTTTTGTTCATTAATGGCCACCACTTTTTCAAAAGAAGTAATTGCCATTTTGGATGCATAAATTTGTGCACCAGTATCAGTTGTGTTAGCAGCAAAATCATAAAACTTAAAACCTGCATTAAACCATGATCTTTCATCGTTTAATTTTGTAGCTATGTCAAAAACATAACTTGCAGCAATTAAGCCTAAATGTGCTTCGTCATACAAACGTGCCAACATTACATTAGCTTGATAATTTCCAGTGTCTGTTTTAATTAAACGCTCTAAACTATCAATTTTAAGCTTTAGAATTGGAGAAATTGTATCTCTAACTGAAATAAAATAATCATCATAGCTAAATGGTTTTGCCAATGGAGCATTTGAATCCGTTGTTTCAATTGGAGTATCGTTTCCAGCTGAACTAAAATTTAAATATGCAAGCTCACCAGCTAAAAGTACTAGTGATATAATAATTATTTTAAATGATTTATTGGTTTGCATAATTTAAATGAAAAGTAAAACTAGTCTTCTTTCAATGCTAATTTTGCTTCTCTTTCACGCTTTGTAGCGTTTGCTTTTACTGCATCGCTTTTCTTAATTTTTTCAGTAAAACTCTTAGCTGGTTTGAAAGCAGGAATATAATGCTCATCAATTACCATTGCTGTGTTCTTTGAAATATTACGAGCAATTTTCTTTGCACGCTTTTTCAAAATGAAAGAACCAAAACCGCGGAAATACACGTTTTTACCTTCAATCATGTTATTACGAACTACTTTAAAAAACGACTCTACTGACTCTTGAACTTGAAGTTTGTCAATTCCTGTCTTTGTTGAAATCTCTGTGATAATTTCTGCTTTTGTCATGTTGTTGATTTATTGATTTTTATGATTTATTTATTTTAACGAGGGCTGCAAATGTATAAAATTGATTATTAATTTATTGAAAAAAAATATTTTTTTTTTCAATACCTGATTTTTTCAAGCTATTTATTTGAAAACAATCATGTTACAACTATTTTATTTTTCCTTTTTATGCAAATAAAACATTTTTTTTAAACTTTTTGCTATTTAAAAATGTTATTTGCGGAATACATTTTTACTTTTTTATAGCAATATTATTTCATGCACAATCAATTGCAATTTTGGTATCATAAAAATAAACGAAATTTACCTTGGCGACATACCTTAAACCCTTATGAAATATGGTTAAGTGAAATTATTTTACAACAAACTAGGGTTGAACAAGGTTTACCTTATTATTTAAAATTTACTGATAATTATAAAACAATAACAGATTTTGCAAATGCTGATTTAAATGACATTTTAAAACTTTGGCAAGGTTTGGGTTACTACAGCAGAGCCAGAAACATGCATATTGCTGCGCAATTTATTAGGGATAATTACAATGGTGTTTTCCCCAATAATTACAATGAATTGGTTAAACTTCAAGGAATTGGTCCTTATACTGCTGCTGCAATTGCTTCTTTTGCTTTTAATGAAAGCAAAGCTGTTGTTGACGGAAATGTATATAGAGTAATTGCTCGTTATGCTGGAATTTATACTGATATTAATTCAACAAATGGTAAGCATGAATTTGCTAAAATTGCTGATGAATTGCTCGATAAGAAGAATCCTGCCATTCATAATCAAGCCATGATGGAATTGGGAGCAATGGTTTGTAAACCACAAAATTCAGATTGTATCGATTGCCCTATTAATAATAGTTGTTTTGCTTTTTCAAATAATGAACAAAAAAAATTACCCGTTAAAATAAAAAAAGTAAAAGTAAAAACTCGTTACTTTAATTATTTTATATTTGAAAACAATGGAAATACATACCTGAACCAACGTGGGGCAAACGATATTTGGCAAGGCCTTTTTGAATTTCCATTAATAGAAAAACCGCTTTTTACCAATGAATTAGAAGTTTTAAATGAATTGATTGAAAATAAATATTTTGATGATATATCTGATTTGAAAATTGTTTTCTTGGAAAACTACAAACACATTTTAACTCATCAAATTTTACAGGCCGGGTTTTGGAAAATAACAAGTAAAACCAAGCCCAATCTTTCAAATAATTTTATAGAAATAAAAATTGACGAAATAAATAATTACGCAGTTCCAAAATTGCTTGAAAAATTGATTTCAAATGTTAAATTGCCACATCAAATATTTTAAAATTAACATTTAAACTTAAAAATATGTCGTACAACAAAATTATCTTAATTGGAAACTTAGGAAGAGATCCAGAGTTAAGGCACTTAGACAATCAAAAAGTAGTAGCTAGTTTTTCATTAGCAACGAATGAAACCACTACCGATAAAAACGGTGAAAGAAGAACGGAAACAGAATGGTTTAACATTGAAATGTGGGACAATCAAGCAAAAATTGCTGAAAAATATCTAAAAAAAGGAAGTCAAGTTTATATTGAAGGTAAACTAAAAACTGAAACTTGGAAGGACAAAGAAGGAATAGAAAAATCAAGGTTAAAAGTACGAGTTCAAAACTTTACATTGTTAGGCGGAAATCCTAATAAAACCAATGATGGAACAAATAATTCGAATACTCAAAATACTAACACAGTTAATGAGACTAATACGAATACAAATGGTCAATCGAACAATGAAAGTTTGAGTGATGATTTACCATTTTAAAAAATTAACATACCTTTGAAAACCAAAAGCAGTGAATCATTACACTGCTTTTTTTATTTTATAACTACTATGAAAACAATTGATCATTGGTTTGACGAATATGCAGTCAGCCATCAAAATTCAACCAATAAATTGATTCATTGGATATGTGTACCAACTATTTTTTTAAGTATTGTTGGTTTACTTTATTGTGTAAAATTGGGTACATTCAATTTGGCTCATTTAGCATTGTTTTTTGTTATTTTATTTTATGTTAGATTAAGTTGGAAAATGGCCATTGGCGTTATTTTATTTGCTTTTATTTGTTTGTTTATTTGCTATTTATTAGAACAAAATAGTTCTGTGGCGTTATACAAAATATGTTTAATTATATTTGTTTTGGCTTGGATTGGACAGTTTATAGGTCATAAAATTGAAGGTAAAAAACCATCTTTTTTACATGATATTCAATTTTTATTGATTGGCCCAGCATGGTTATTAGGATTTATTTTCAAGAAACTAAACATTAAATATTAATTATCCTTTTTTAAAAATATATGCAAGCACAAGAACTTAAAATAGCAGATTTTACCTACCATTTACCCGATGAAAAAATTGCACAGCATCCTTTAAAAGAAAGGGATAAAAGCAAATTATTAATATATAAAAATGGAGAAATAACAGCATCTGTTTTTAATAAATTACCAGCTATTTTAAATGAAAATGATTGCTTAATATTTAATAATACCAAAGTAGTTCATGCACGAATTTTGTTCCAAAAAGAAAGTGGTGCTAGAATTGAAATCATGTGTTTAGAACCCTGTATTCCCAACGATGCAGCTATTTGTTTTAAGGAAACTGAAACTTGCCAATGGGTAGCTTTGGTGGGAAATAATAAAAAATGGAAAGAAGGGATTTTAACTAAGAACTTTACAATAAATGGAACTGAAATTTCATTGGTAGCTGAAAGAATAAAACAGCATTTGGATTCTTATATTATTCAATTTAAATGGAATGGAGGATTTTCTTTTGCTGACGTAATTTATCATGCTGGCTTATTGCCATTGCCACCTTATATGAATCGCGATGCTGATGCTGACGATGAAGTAAGGTATCAAACTGTTTATGCTGAATTTGAAGGTTCAGTAGCGGCTCCAACGGCAGGCTTGCATTTTACAAAACAACTTTTTGAAAAATTGCATCAAAAAAAAATTACCACTGAATTTGTTACACTACATGTTGGCGCTGGAACTTTTAAACCAGTAAAAGCCGAAAATATGAGTGGTCATGAAATGCATGAAGAACATGTAATTATTGACAAAATATTGGTGCAAAATATTTGCAATTGCTTAGAGAAAAAGAATAGAATTATTACCGTTGGAACCACTTCGCTTAGAACCATTGAAAGTCTTTATTGGTTTGGTGTTTATCTAATTGCTAATAAAAATGATTGGAAGAATATTCATGAAATGCAAGTAAGTCAGTGGCAGCCTTATGAAAATGAAAACAATCATTTGAGTGCATTGCAAGTTTTAAAAGCAATTTTGGAGTGGATGGATTTAAAAAAAATAAATCAAATTCATGGTTCCACTCAAATTATGATTGCTCCACCTTATCAATTTAAATTGGTAGATGCTTTAATTACAAATTTCCATCAGCCGGAAAGCACCTTAATACTGCTTGTTTCTGCATTCATTGGCGAAGATTGGAGCGATGTTTATTATTTTGCTTTAAACAATAACTTTCGTTTTTTAAGTTATGGCGATAGTTCAATTTTATTTAGAAAGTAAAATGAAATAGCCGTTTTAAATTTCCTTCAACATTCTTAATTCCTTATTCTTTATTCGATATTTTTTCTTTCGATATTCGACATTCGAATTTTGTTTCCGTTCGCTTCACTTCGACAGGCTCAGTGACCACGAACTGCTATTTATAAATTCCCTCAACATTCATCATTCGATATTTTTATCTATCAACTGACAACTATCAACTGACAACTATCAACTACTCCTCCAATTCAAAAATCCTTATTACATCAGCATCTATTTGAATATTTTTATCCGATAAATTAAAAGTATTTTCAGTCAAAATATCCTTAGCTTTGGTAAATTTGTTAAGTATTTCATCATACTTTTTAAACTGAATAGTTTGTGATTTTGTATTCCTGTTTATGATCACCATCACTGCTTTTTTATCAGTGTATCTAAAGTAAGTATAAACACCATTTTCCACCGCAAAATGTGTGGTTTTTCCATTGGTAATTGCTTCATTGTTTTTTCGCCAATTGGCTAATTTTTTCAAATAGTTAAAGGCTTCATTTTCTTCATCTGTTCTGCCCTCGGCAATAAATTTATTTGTTTTGTCATTTGGCCAAGCGCCTTCAAAATCCATGCGAACTTCACCATCACTTTTTCGTGGAATTTGTTTGTTTTTTACTAATACTTCTGTTCCGTAATATATGCTTGGCACACCACGAAGTGTTAACAATAAGCCAATTCCCATTTTAAATTTCTTCCTATCGTTTTTCATCATGGAATAAAAACGATTCAAATCGTGGTTATCTAAAAATGTTAGGTTTAAATTGGGGTAATTATATAATCCATCCTGCGAAAGTGTTTGATAAATTTTGGCCAAACCTTTATCCCATTCTGGTGTGTCTAATAATGCTTCGTGAATGGCCCAATGCAAGTTAAAATCAATGGCGCTGCTTAAGTTACTTTGAGGTGCTTTTGCAAAATTACTTTTGTTTACAAAATAGGCATTGCTCAAAACGCCTCGTTCCCAAATTTCGCCACTACTCCAAAAATTTGGATATTCTTTTTTAATATA
>JBIILW010000317.1:0-2850 GCA_044338265.1 Bacteroidia bacterium
GTTTCTCGTTGTTCTAATTTACTTTTTTGTTTGCTTACTGGTGTTTCAAACTGCTTTAAATCGCGCATGGATACAGCAGCTAATACCACTGCTAACTTAGCTTCGTTGGTTATTACTTTTTCTTGTGCTAACTTTATTTTAGTAGCCAATAGCTGTTCTTCGTTTTTCTGATTGCGGGCTTTTTTATAATAATACTGCGCATTTTCCTGCGGATTCAAATTAGCCTTTAACTTAATATTGATGGTATTATTGGTATAAAAGTCTAAGGTTTCAAAACTTTCTTTTCCTTTTTGCATTACATGCAAATTAGCCATAATAATATGTCCTATTTCTTCGTTCCTTGCATTGCTTTGCAAATACGTTAATGCCTGTGACGCATTTACCGCAATGGGCCGCCAACGCTTCAACTCGGCCTCGCATTGCTGAATTAACTTTTCTTTTTTTTGTGTATAAAAATACTTCCCTAAATACTGTTTGCTAAATTCATTATAGGCAGTTAGGAGGGAGGTAAAAACCTGATTTTCGGATTCAACTTTGGCTGTTAAATCCAAAACAGGGAATTCCTTTTCATCGGTATAAATAAAAAACTGCTCCGCTAATTTTTCTTCGTGGAAGGTTTCCTCTAACGGCAAAAAATTAGTGAGTAATAAATGCTTGTCACTTTCTATTTGCGGACGAAATAATTCAACTAAATTTTCATTTTCAAAATACAATACATTGGCCAATGAACCATATAATTTAAAAACTAAACTCTTGTTATTTTTAAAAACCAAACGAAACGATCGTTCATTTTCATGAAGTTTCAGCGTTTGGAAACCAACATTTTTCAAATGATTAAAAAGCACATAGCTAGCACCTTTTCTTTCTATTGGATAATCATAAAACTGTATAAAAAACGTGCGTGCCTCTATAATTAACTTTAAACTTAACCATTGGTCAATGTTATTAAAAACCAATACCAATTCATTTTTGTTTACACTGAATGCATCAAAAAAAACATAGCCTTGCAGTTCCTTTTGCAATGCCAATCCTAGTTGATGTATGAGTGGATGTTTGTGGTGCACGGGTGAATTTTGGATTTTGAATTATGAATGTTAAAGTATGAATTATGAATGTTAAAGTAGGAAGTATGAATGTTAAAGTATGAAGTATGAAGTATGAAGTATGAAGTATGAAGTATGAAGTATGAAGTATAAATGTTAAAGTATGAAGTATGAAGTATAAATGTTAAAGTATTAAATATGAAGTATGAACGGAGGAATAATAATACCCATTCGACAACCACAACGACCGGTAAGTTCATTTAACATTCTTTATTATTTCCTTTTCTAGTCTCTTTATTTTTTTTATACTTTCCCGATGTGTCGGGACTTCATAATTAAAAAAATTGTCCATGGTTGATGTCCTCACCAATCATTCAAAATTTGCTATTCAATATTCGATTATCATTTTCGAATTTCGATATTTGAATTTCGAATTTTAAATTCCGCATTTCTTTTTATGTCCCTGGTTGGTGACCTCACCAATCATCCAACACCCAATCATTCAAAATTCCTTATTCGAATTTTAAATTTCGCATTCCGCATTTCGAATTTCGCATTTATTTTACTCCCATTCAATGGTTGCAGGTGGTTTGCTGCTAATGTCATACACCACACGGTTAATGCCTTTTACTTCATTGATAATACGGTTTGATACATGCGCTAAAAACTCATGTGGCAAATGACAAAAATCGGCTGTCATGCCATCTACCGAAGTTACAGCACGTAAGCAAACTGCATTTTCATAAGTACGCTCATCGCCCATAACTCCAACCGATTGCACAGGTAAATAAATTACGCCTGCTTGCCAAACGTTTTTATATTGGTCTTTGCTTTTTAATTCACTGATAAATATATGATCTGCCTCTTGTAAAATTGCTACTTTTTCAGGTGTAATGTCACCCAAAATTCTAATAGCTAATCCCGGACCAGGAAAAGGATGACGGTTCAATATTACATCGGCAATGCCTAATTCTCTGCCCACTTTTCTTACTTCGTCTTTGAATAGCGTACGCAATGGTTCTACAACTTTCAAATTCATATTTTCGGGCAATCCACCTACATTATGGTGCGATTTAATGGTTGCCGAAGGACCTTTTACACTTACACTTTCTATTACATCCGGATAAATAGTTCCTTGTGCTAACCATTTTACTCCTGCTATTTTCTTTGCTTCATCGTCAAAAACTTCAATGAAAACACGGCCAATTGTTTTGCGTTTTAATTCCGGATCCGAAATACCTTTTAACTCACTGATAAATCTTTCGCCTGCATCTACACCAATTACATTTAAACCCATTCCTTTGTAGGCGTCTAACACTTGTTGGTATTCATCTTTGCGCAGCAATCCGTTATTGATAAAAATGCCTGTCAAATTATTGCCAATGCTGTGTTTTAACAAAATTGCGGCTACGCTACTATCCACTCCGCCACTAAGGCCAAGTATTACTTTATCGTTACCTATTTTTTCTTTCAATTCCTTGGTAATGTTTTCTATAAAATGAACGGGCGTCCAATCCTGACTCATTTTTGCCACATGCTTCACAAAGTTTTCTAACATCAAAGCACCTTCTGGACTATGAGTTACCTCTGGGTGAAACTGAATAGCATAAGTTGGTTCACCGTTTATTTTATAAGCAGCTACTTTTACCGATTCGGTACTTGCTATAATGCTAAAGTTTTCGGGAATGCTTTGAATGGTATCACCATGACTCATCCAAACTTGCGAATCTTTGCTTACACCTGTAAATAAAATATCATCGGCTATAAAACTTAAGTTAGCCCTGCCATATTCCCTAATTTTTGAAGG
>JBIILW010000318.1:0-2841 GCA_044338265.1 Bacteroidia bacterium
TATCTCTCAGTGCTCATCTCTCTTTTCATCATTCATACTTCATAATTCTCAGTGCTCATTACTCACATCCCATCTCTCAGTGCTCATCTCTCTTTTCATCATTCATACTTCATAATTCTCAGTGCTCATTACTCACATCCCATCTCTCAGTGCTCATCTCTCTTTTCATCATTCATAATTCATCATTCATAATTCATAATTCATCATTCATACTTCATAATTCTCAGTGCTCATTACTCACATCCCATCTCTCAGTGCTCATCTCTCTTTTCATCATTCATAATTCATCATTCATAATTCATAATTCATAATTCATAATTCATAAAACACCCTTATCCAAAATTAAATGGTATTAAAAAAAAGTATTAAAACATATTTTTCATTTTAATATTTATATTTTAAAACTTGTATTTCAACGTATTATTAAATTTATTGATTATTAAAACATTATTTATAACAAAACATTTTGAATTGTAATTCAAACATATTAATATTGAGCAATAAATGTACTCATTATTGTTTTATGAAAGAGTATTGAGAACTATTTGACACAATTATACTGTGACTCACCAAGCGAAGCTTTGTAATAGTGTTAAGTTTTAAGTGAACAGTTTTAAGTTTTTTAACTGTTTAACATATAGTTTGTATCGTTAAAAAATTCCAATAAAAAATAAATGTATCAAGGATTCGAAGATTTATTAGTTTGGAAAAAAAGCATGAAACTAACTAAAGAACTACTTCCAATTGTTCAAAAAAGTTTTAACAAATACCATCCATTAGCAGATCAAATAATTCGTTCAGCAATATCTATCCCATCTAATATTGCCGAAGGAAGTGAAAGAGGATCAGAAGCTGATTTTGCAAGATTTTTATTTATTTCAAGAGGTTCATGTGCTGAATTAAGAACACAACTTATACTTGCTAAATCCTTTACTGAAATTGAATATGAAAAAATATACTCAGATTTTATACTTGAAGCTGAAGAAATATCAAAAATGATTTACGGTTTAATAAAAACTTTAAAAACAAAACAATAATATACAATTTTAAAACTGTTCTCTTAAAACTGTTCACTTAAAACTTAAAACTGTTTACTTAAAACTTGTTAGAAGCCCTCATTACATCCAAAACACGTATCAAATTATTGCTGAAATTCTTTTTGAATAGCAGTAACAGGGACTATTTACGTGGATTAGAAAGTGAATTTGGCGATTCTACCAACTCTATCAGAATTGAATTAAATAAGTTAGAATCAGCAGGATTATTAGAAAGTAGCAGCAGTGGCAATAAAAAATTATTCAATGCCAATATCAAACATCCATTGTTTCCTGAAATAAACAGTATTCTAATGAAGTTTACTGGACTTGATCAACTTTTTGAAAGAGTAATTAACCAACTTGGCGATTTACATGAAGTGTATTTAATAGGTGATTTAGGACGTGGCATCGACAGTGAATTAATTGATTTGGTTTTTGTTGGAAATGTTAACCGCGATTTTTTAAATGTATTGATTGAAAAAGCGGAAAAACACATCAAAAAGAAAATTAGGTATGTGCTATTTTCAATGGATGAATTCAAAGAGAAAAAACACTTGATCATTACAGACAAAGATTTATTACTTTGGAAGAATGATACAGTAGTTGTTTAAATTTAAAACCGTCAGACGCATAAATATCTTTAGCGTGGAGGGTATCAGACAGTTAAAATAATATAAATCCCTAAAAAATTGATTGATGAATTTAGAAGATAAATACAAAGATTTGCTAATTAATTATAATAATGCATTGAATAGTTATAATCATTCATTACAAATAATAACTATACAATTTGATGAAATTTTAATTGATACAATCAAAAACGGACAAATTCAAAAATTTGAAACATTAACCGAATTAGCTTGGAAATGTTGCAAACTATATATTGAAATAAACTTTGGTGAAATTGTAGTTTCTCCAAAAACAGTTTACAAGCAACTTTTTCTTGAAAGAGTTATTACAGAAGATTTTTATTTAAAATTGATACAAACTGTGGAAGATAGAAATATGCTAAGTCATATTTACAAAGAAAAAATGTTTGTAAATGTTTATCAAAATTTGAATCTTCATTTGGCTTCTTTTAAAGATTTGTATCAAATTATCAATGCAACATAATTATTTAGATATCACAAAAAACATAGTTTTGCAACACATAGCAAACAATAATTTCAAAGTTTTTTTATTTGGAAGTAGGGCATGTGGCAACGAAAAAAAAATGAGTGATATTGATATTGGAATTTTAGGAAATGAAAAATTTCCTCTTCAATTAAAGTTTAAAATTCAAGAAGCTATTGAGGAAAGTATTGTTCCTTTTAAAGTTGATATCATTGATTTTTTTAATGTTGATGAGAATTTTAAAGAAGAGGCTTTAAAAAAAATTGTTGAATGGAAATAATCCGCCAATGTGGATTTGCAATTCATACTTTATCTAATAACACCTACCCTGCCCTTCCTTATTAGGAAGGGTGAGTTCCGTTGTTAATTGTTAGCTATTGTTTTCCTAGCATAAAGACGTTGCATGCAACGTCTCTACAACGTTTGTTTAGGTAACAATTAATAAAATTTCTGTTGTATGGCGAGCGTGGGACCGACAATCCCGATGCATCGGGAGCGGGCCAGCGTTGGCCTTGAGCGCTGAAGCTCCTTTTTGTCTAGTCCCGCCTTGCGGGATTGTTTCTTTTTCATCTAAGGAAAAAGAAAGAAGAGAAAAAAAGAAAGGTAAATATTGTTGGTGCCGCTTTGCTTAAACACCATAGGCTAAAATGGATTTCAACCAGAATGTGGCTTTAGCCCATTCTTAAAAAAA
>JBIILW010000319.1:0-2833 GCA_044338265.1 Bacteroidia bacterium
GGATGTTTTAAACAGATTTAGCAAAACCCGAAGCAGCATAGCATTAGTTGTAAATGAACTAGGCGGAACCGCCGGAATTGTTACCATTGAAGACGTCATGGAAGAAATTTTTGGCGAAATAGATGACGAACATGATACCGAAACCTTAACTGAAAAAGTATTAGGCGAAAATGAATATTTGTTTTCTGCCAGACTAGAAATCCATTTATTAAACACCAAATATGACTTAGTAATTCCCGAAGGCGAGTACAATACTTTAGGTGGATTTATAACTGCAAATCATGAGGATATTCCTCAAAAAGGGGAAAGAATTGTGATTGATAATTTTGAATTTATTATTCAAAAATCAAGCGGTGCAAAAGTGGAAGAAGTGATTCTTAAATTATTATCCAAAGCGGAATAAATACTTTATAAATTATTGTTTTGAATTGGTAGTTACTAAATAAGTAAATATTCCAAAGGATAAAATTAATTTATATAAGTTTGGTAATTCTATCATTTTTAACATTTCATCAGGATTTCTAAATATAATCGGTGTTAATACCATTAACCCTGTAAAAGCTAGGGTAACGGCAATTATAATTAAACTTATTCTAACAAATTTATTTAAAATAATTCCAAAACTACTAACGCATATTGTGGCTCCCACCGATAATACAAATACTTTGGAACCTATAGGCAATGGTACGTATACTGCCATATATTGATAAGCATATAAATGAAATACTCCTATTGCTAAAAACAATAATCCAATTGCAATTCGAATGATATTATAAATGATTTTCATATTATTTTTTTACTAAATAAAATCGGTATTACTTTTTATATGATTTTGCATATTGGAGAAATGAAGCGTCATTAGTAGCATTATATGCAATTTTTGCAAGTGAATCTACAAAAACTAAGTGGTGTTCATAATTCCCTTCAACATTAGCATCTATGCTTCTCATTTCATCCCTTAATATATTATAATAAGCTATTTTTTTTCCTAGTCCTTGTAAATGTTTTTTTGCCAACAAGCATTTTTCCAAATTTTGTGGCGTTCCTATAGGTAAAGTAAATATTTCTTCTTGATAAAGTTCCTTTAAATATAAGTCTAAAAAACGAGTATAACCAGGACAAATAAGTGATTTAGCATCATTGTTATTTACTATATTTAAAAAATCAAAATAACCGGTATCTAATGGAACTTCTTCCATTCTTATGCGTTTTTTCCAAAGGAAATATATTTTGTCATTTGCCCAATTATAATTGGTTTCATGTTCAAAATAATATTGAAAAGTGGAGTCTATTTTTTTGTTTTTAAAATAGTTTTTATAAAAATCAAATTGTTTATTTTTACGTTTATCAATAAATTCTGAATATTCAGGAGCAAGCATGTAATTACTTATCACAAAATAATTTCGCTTGGTTGTTGGTTCTCGATAAAAGGTATCATTAAAAATTTGTAAAAATTGATTGTATTTACCAATTTCATCATAGCTGGTAAGACTTACAGGCATTTCTTTACCTTTAAAATTCAGGTTTATTTTGTCACCTGGTTCAATAAAATAGTTTCGTGCAAAAACTAATTCCTTCGTTCCTAAATCAAAAAAACCTGATTTTGGCCAATTTGAAATTTCAAGTTTAAAACTTCCATCAGGTTTTAATTCACAAGAATCCGTTGCAGTTTTCTCGTAAAAAAACAGACTCAATGAGTCTGTAAATTGATAAAAATAAATGATATTATTATTGGTAAGAGAAGGATCTATTTTCCCCTCAATAGTTACCTTTTGGGAAGAGGATTTATATGAATTATTACATGAACTTATTATAAATAAAAACGAAAAAATAAATAAGTTTTTTAGTGTTACAATCGGCATAAACTCCTCTTCCCTAGATAAATATTAATTAGTAAATTATAAAGAACGAATGTAAGTTATTACTTTCCATCTTTCGCTGTCACTTAATTTTTCTTTGTATGATGGCATTGGTTTTCTGCCTTCAGTAGTTTTCCAAAACAGCTCACCATCCGTTTTTTTAGCTGTTTCAGCCGATGTGAAATCACCACAAGAAATGTCAATTTTTTCTGCTTTAGTGCCATCGCCTTTTCCTTTAGCTCCGTGGCACGATTTGCAATGTTGATTGTACAAATCTTTTCCTTCTTTAACCGCATCATCGCCTTTAGATGTGTTTTTTACTTTTACAGCTGCATCAGGTGCATTCCATGGTTTTCCCGCTGGCTTTTGAGCAAATGCTGTTTGACTGAATAATAAGCAAGTTGTTGTTAATACTAAACCTGCAACTAGATTTTTTAAGTTTTTCATAAATTATTATTTTAAGTTGTTATTGTTTTTTTTCTTTTAATTTTAAATATTTGAAGTACTACATATATTAAAGTTCCCCAAATTCCTATAATAATTGATATAGATGCAACTATGAAATATATGGGTGCATTATCTCTTGATCCAGATAAGGAACGTTCTGCTTTTTCTAGTTTTGTTAAATCTTCTTTTACTCCAATATTAGTTTCACTTTTTATTTCAAATGAACCATAGTTCTCATCATCTTCCACCTTAGCTAATACAATTAACTTTCCATCTGAATTAAATGGAATATTCGCAGGAAATTCAAAAGTAGCTAAGCCCATTTCATCAGTTGTAACATCTTTGCCAATAGGCAATAATCCAAATAAACGTTCTACAAACAACTTTACAGTTATGTCAGCCACTGGTTTACCCTCGGAAACAACAAGAACATTACAAACGTCACTAGCGTCCACTTTTGCAAAACTTAAAGTCATTATTGCTTCTTTTTCTTGAGCCCCACTATATAGGGTAAAAAAAACTCCGAA
>JBIILW010000320.1:0-2827 GCA_044338265.1 Bacteroidia bacterium
GTTTGAGTTGCCTCACCCATCATGCTTGCAGTTAAACTAGCTAATCCAGTTTTACTTGGATCCAAAACCATGTTTCCACCTTTCATTTTTATTGTAATATCAATGTTTGGTGTTTCTGAAGAACGTGTTCCAATAACTTTAATTCCATTAGGTAAAATTGTTTGCCAAAAAGTGGGTACAATTACATTTTTTGCTGTTGTAGGAGTAGGATGAATACTTCTATCAAAAGTATTTGGAGCTTTATTATATTGAAGTCCTTTATATTCTAACTCATTTGTTCCTTTCTCCATTTCTGGATCTTTGTGAACATATTCTTGTTTGTTAGCTGCATTTAAATCTTTAGGAAACACTCTTACTTTTACAAAGTTTTGAGATGTTTTAGTATTTACATTGTAAATGTATTTTCTAAATACACGCATTACATCTTCTTTCGTTACTTTTTTGTAACGAGCTAATTCTTCGTTTACATTATAAGTTTTACCATTATGTATATACTGAAAAAACGATAACAATGATGAACGGCCTTGCACACTTTCCATGGCGCCAATTAAGCTATTTTCTATTTGTGCATAAGCAGCAATAATTTCTTCATCACTAACTCCTTTTGAATTAAATTCAGCAAAAGTTTCCATCAATAATTTTTCTTCATTGTCTTCACTTCCTGGGAAAGTAAATAAAACAACTACAAATTCGCCTGCTAATTCAGAACCAGAATTATAGGCAGATGCTTGCGCAACTTTTTCAGGTTTTTGGAAATTACGATAGAAAATAGAGTTTTTACCTTGACTTAATATGCCACCTAAAAAATCCAATGCAGGTTCATCCACATGGTATTGAGCAACTGTAGGCCAAGTATATTCATTCATAGGAAAAAATACTTTGTCAGGATAATTTACATATTTATTATCAGCCAAACGGAATGGTTCTACTCTTTGTTTGCGAACTTCTGGACCTTTTGGAATTGGGCCAAAATATTTTTCTGCCAATTTAATTGCTTCAGCAGGATTTACATCGCCACTAATAATTAATGAAGCATTGTTTGGCGCATACCAACGCATAAAAAAGTTTTTTACATCTTCAATGGTTGCATTATCCAAATCGCGTAAGTAACCAATTACTGGCCAACTATACGGATGTTCCATTGGATACATATTTTGATCACGAATTTCATTCACCTTACCGTAAGGAACGTTATCTACGTTTTGTCCTTTTTCATTTTTAACAGTGGAGCGCTGAACTTCAAACTTTTTAATTGTTAGTGAATCCAATAAAAATCCCATTCTATCTGATTCCAACCAAAGCGCAGTTTCTAAATAATTGGAAGGAACAGTTTCAAAATAAGTAGTCCTGTCTCTGGTGGTATTTCCATTCATTTGACCACCGGCAGCCGATACCATTTTAAAATGTTCTTCGTCATTTACATGCTCAGAACCTTGGAATAACATATGCTCAAATAAATGTGCAAAACCTGATTTGCCAGCTGCCTCACGCGCAGAACCCACATGGTAAGTAACTTCTACATGAACCAATGGATCTGAATGATCTTCATGAATGATTAATGTTAGGCCATTTGAAAGCTTGTATTTTTCATAAGCTATTTTTAATTCACCTGGTTTGGCTTCAACTTTTTCAATAAGTACCGTTCCTGTTCCAGTTGCAGGCTGTGTTTGTGCATTTATGCTTGTAGAAATTCCCAAACTAAATACTATTCCAGCTAGTAAAAAGTGTTTTTTCATATTGTAATTGTTTTAAATTATTGTAATTTAATAATGCTGCAATATGAATAATTTATCAAATATATATATAACAAAAATTGCTCAATGGTATTTTTATCAATTAAACGGCTGATTTTACAACAATTCTAGAATTCACATTTTGTTGATGAATTCAACAAATATTTGTTTTTGTTTATAAAGTATATGCTTTACTTTGCAATCCTTAAATAACAATAAATCTATAAAAATGAATAAAAAATTTATAACAATCGTTGCATTAATTGCGCTAGCTGCAATCAGTCGTTTTTTACCTTTTGCTCCAAATTTTTCACCAATGGGTGCCATTGCATTATTTGCAGGTGCATTCATTGCCAATAGATATTTAGCCATTGGCTTGCCTTTAATTGCTTTGTTCATCAGTGATTTTTTTGTTGGTTTTTATGGCGCAGGCATGATTCCAGTTTATGCTTGTATTGCTTTATTTGGTGTAATTGGCATGTTTGTTACCAATAAAAACAATCCAATTTCTGTACTTGGTTCTTCATTATTAGGATCAATAGTTTTCTTTTTAATCACTAATTGTGTGTTTTTGTATACTGCAGATAATACTTTTTATCCAACTAATTTTAGTGGATTATTACAAAGTTACTATGCAGGTTTACCTTTCTTTAAAAATGCATTACAAGGCGACTTATTATTCACTGCTATATTATTTGGTTCATACTATTTATTAAGTGTAAATGTTCCTTTCTTGAAAGAAGAAAAAGCATCATAAAATATGATAATTTTAAAAAAATCCTGCTCCAAAAAAGCGGGATTTTTTTTGTTTATACTCATTCAGTTGTTTAAATGTTAATATACAAGCAATCTTTATTTATTGTTTATTTGCAATATATTACCTAATAAATTATATTATAAATGATTAAATCTAGTAAAGGTTACCTATTTAAAGACAGAGAAATAAGTTGGCTTTATTTTAATGAAAGAGTATTGCAGGAAGCCGAAAATCCTGCAAATCCTTTAATGGAAAGGATTAAGTTTTTAGCTATTTTTTCATCCAATTTAGACGAGTTTTTTAAGGTGCGTGTTGCCCAATTACGCAGGGTTCAGAG
>JBIILW010000321.1:0-2821 GCA_044338265.1 Bacteroidia bacterium
CTTGTAAATGCAGGTGCTTTATCACCTTCTTTTAGTGTAATCATTATTTTGGTTAGTTTTGGTTTAAAATTGTTAAAAAATTAAAAAGTAATTGGCATTTCAAATAATTTTTCTGCAACATTTCCTTTTTTATCAGTAACACGAATAAGTACTTCTGGTTTTATAATAGCTGTATTTTTCAATTTACTATCATTATTATCAGCAACTTGTTTTTTCCATACTTCGTCAAAATGGTAAGTTAACAAATTGCTTTTGGCATCAAAATCCAATAAAATCCATTCATTATTTAAAAAGCCTTCATATTTTCCTATACCACTAAAATTATCTTTTATTTCAAAATAATAATGTAAACTATCGTTGATGGCATCTTCTGTATTTAAAAATATTTGTTTAATAGTAGGCGCAATGGTGTCAATTGCAATAAAATAATGTCCAAAATTACTGGCTTTACCTTTTACTACTCCCCTATCAAAATTGCCACCGGCACTTCTATAATTTTTTTCATCTGAAAAATAATAAGCGAGTAATAATTTACTTTTCAAATCACTTTTAACCTTTATGGGTTTTATTGAAATATCAGCAGCTTTGTGAAAGGACGAAGTTGGGTTAAATATTTTATATATTTTACTAAATGATTTTTGGGCTTTTGGTAAAATATTAAATTTATAATATACAGTATCGTAAAGCGATTTCTCCTCAAATTCAAATAAAAAATCTTTGGCTTTTATGGTATTCTTTGTCAATGGATAAAATGCTTTTTCACCTTTTAAACTCTTTAAATAATTTGCCTTTTGAACATCTGTTTTTTTATTTATAACTTTAATTGGAACAAATAAAACATAGGAATTTTTATTATTGTCAATTACTTCAAATCTGAGCGTATCTATTGAATTTTTCAGAAAGTAAATCTTACCTTTTTCGTTATTTGTTTCATAAGTTGAAAATTCATTTCCATCATCAATAAAACATTTTTGAATTCGAACCTTTTCGCTTTTATAAAATGGAAAATCAATGTGAGCATTGATGTATTTACTTTCATTAAAAGCAAACTGATTCAAGGTATGCTTAAAAACTAGCTTTCCTTTATGTTTTAAACAGTATTCATAAATCCCTTTTTCGTCTTCTTGGTTGTGAATATAATCGAAAGTTTCAATACCAAAACCATATTGATCTTCATCTAATTCAATTTGCTTATTATAAACAAATACGTTTGTAAATTCTTTCAGTTTTGTAGTATGAGTTTGGTCTATTTTAAGTTCTTTTTTTAACAATAATCCATCACTTACAAACTTATAAATAAATACTTTTTTGATAGTTGGAATAAAAGTATCAAATGGAATAATTCCAAATAAAGTTGGATTGATAATTTTTTCTGACTTTGTATTTCTAATTTCAAAGTGAACATGAGGACCGGAACTGCCACCACTGTTACCACTTAAGCCAATGGTATCTCCTTTTTTTACTAATAAAATTGGTCTTTCAAAAACATAATCAAACTCAAATGTTTGATTTTTATATTGATAATTATGAATCCATTCAGCTATTTTACCTGAGTATTTTTGCAAATGCCCATAAACAGTGGTATAACCATTTGGATGATCAATATAAATGGCTTTTCCATAGCCAATACTTTGAATTTTTATTCTAGAAATATAACCATCGGCACTTGCAAAAACTGGTAAACCTTCTTGCTGATTCGTTCGTAAATCCATACCACTGTGAAAATGATTATCGCGCAGGCCTCCAAAAGGCGAAACCAAGTTTGGTAAAGAATCTAAAGGATATCTAAAATAATTTTGCGGGTAATTTTGAGCGTTTGTTTCAAACAAAATAATTATGAAAACAAACAATAAACCTAATTTCCATTTTACCATATAAAAAAAATTGAACCACATAGATACATAGAAAACATAGTATTTGTAAAGTTAATATTTTATTTTACCTCACAAATCAACATGGATTCACTGCCAATAAATCCTTCTAAATGATCGCCAATATTTACCTGACTAACTCCAGCTGGTGTTCCTGTATAAATTAAATCACCCACTTTTAAAGTAAAATATTGAGAAACAAAACTTACAATTTGTTCAAACGAAAATATCATTTGTGAAGTATTACCTTGTTGAACCAATTGTCCATTTTTTTGTAGGCTAAAATCAATATTTTTCAAATCAATGTTTTCAATATTTATAAAATTTCCAATGGGAGCTGATCCGTCAAAAGCTTTGGCTAATTCCCAAGGCAAACCTTTTAATTTTAACTCATTTTGCTTGTCGCGTGCAGTAAAATCAATTCCTAAGCCAATCTCCGAAAAATAATTTCGAGCAAATTTTTCCTGAATTTTTTTGCCCACTTTATTTATTTTTATTACCAATTCTATTTCATGATGCACATCGTTGCTAAAACCAGGAATGTAAAAAGGTTCTCCATTTCTGAGTAAAGCTGTATCAGGTTTGCTAAATATTACTGGGTTTTCAGGAACTGCATTTCCTAATTCTTTAGCATGTTCGCTGTAATTTCGTCCAACACAAAGTATTTTCATTTTAAATTCTTATCTATATTTTAGTGCGAATATATTTTTATTATCTAAATAGGTTAAACATTTTTATTCTTTAATTTTGTTTAACATTATAACAAAAAAAAATGAACCGCTATAATCCAAATAATCACTATCGAAAATCAATCCGATTTAAAGACTACGATTATTCTCGTGAAGGATTATATTATGTTACCATTTGTTGCAAAAACAGAGCCTCTTTATTTGGATACATAGTAAATAATGAAATGATTTTAAACGATGCTGGTAAAATGATTGAAAAAT
>JBIILW010000322.1:0-2807 GCA_044338265.1 Bacteroidia bacterium
ATTTTACGCTCTTCTTTTTCAAGCGTTAAAATAACAGCTTCCATTTCGTCACCAATCTTCATAAAGTCAGAAGGGTTACGTAAATGTTGGCTCCAGCTCATTTCACTAACGTGAATTAAACCTTCTACACCAGGAGCAATTTCTAAGAAAGCACCATAATCAGCTATGTTTACAATTTTACCTGTAACCTTACCACCAACTATTAGTTCAGTATTTAAACTTTCCCAAGGATGTGGTTGTAATTGTTTTAATCCTAATGAAATACGTTTTTTCTCATCATCAAAATCAACAACTACTACGTTAATTTTTTGATCTAATTGTAATACATCTTCAGGGTGATTTACGCGGCCCCAAGAAATATCAGTAATATGTAATAAACCATCTACACCACCTAAATCAATAAATACACCAAATGAAGTCATGTTCTTAACAGTACCTTCTAAAACTTGGCCTTTTTCTAATCTAGATAAAATATCAGATTTTTGTGCTTCAATATCTTCTTCGATTAATACTTTATGTGAAATAACCACGTTTTTGAAAACATTGTTAATTTTTACCACTTTAAATGGCATTGTTTGACCCACATAAACATCGTAATCTTTGATTGGTTTTGTATCAATTTGTGAACCAGGTAAGAAAGTATCCATACCTAATACATCTACAACTAAACCGCCTTTAGTACGTGATTTAACGTAACCATTAACAATTTCGTCATTTTCATGAGCACGCATGATGTTATCCCAAGCGCGTTCACTTACTGCTTTTTTACGACTCAAAATTAATTGGCCTAAAGCATCTTCTTTTGTTTCTAACAAAACTTCTACTTCATCGCCAATTTTCAAATCTGGCAAATCTCTGAATTCTGTTCTTGCTACTAAACCATCCGATTTAAATCCAATGTTTAATACCACTTCTTTTTCTGTAAAGCCTACTACGTAACCTTTTACAATTTCTTTTTCTGTAATAGCTGATAATGTTTTTTCGTAAGCAGCAGCCATTACTTCACGTTCGTTTTGGTTGTAATCACCAAAACCAGCATTGTCCATTTCCCAGTCAAAATCTGGCAAGTTTTTAGTTTTTTTTGTTGTTTCTGTCAATTTATATGATCTCCTTTCGCTTAAAAAAGCCCGCAATTATAATTGTAATTAATTGAACTGCAAAATGTTTTTTGAATAATTATAACAATTTATTGTTCACCACTTTATTTTTCATCAATAAAGCTAAATAAATGCAGTAATAATTTGCTGAAATTACTGTGTTTACTAGTAATTAGGCAATTAAAGGTAGAAATAAACTAATTTATATTTGCTTATTAAATATTTAAAATTTTAATTGCCTCAAATAATATAAATGACTTGTATAAAAGGAGTTGAAGTATTTATTTCAAAATTCAATTTGAAGCTTACGAAAGGATAAAAATTACTTTATTCAAATTTTAAATGTTTCACTGATTCTCCTGAATCTCTTAATTCAATTAAGGCATCAATTCCTATTTCAATATGTCTTTTTACAAATTTTAAAGTTACAGCGGTATCACTTTTTGAAGTTTTAACTCCATCTGGTGTCATTGGATTATCGCTTACCAAAAGTAATGCCCCTTTTGGAATGCTATTTACAAAACCTACCACAAAAATAGTAGCCGTTTCCATATCAATGGCCATTGCTCTGGTCTTTTTTAAATAATTTTTAAACTCTTCATCGTGTTCCCAAACTCTTCTGTTGGTGGTGTAAACCGTTCCTGTCCAATAATCTACTTCATGCTTAACAATGGTAGTTGAAACTGCTTTTTGCATTCTAAATGATGGCAAAGCAGGAATTTCAGGCATTATATAATCATTACTTGTTCCATCGCCTCTTATTGCTGCAATGGGTAAAATTAAATCACCCAATTTTGTTATTTTTTTTAAACCACCACATTTACCTAAAAACAAAACTGCTTTTGGATGAATTGCTGAAAGCAAATCCATTATAGTGGCTGCCATTGCGCTTCCCATTCCAAAATTAATTATGGTAATGTTATTGGCTGTAGCCGATTGCATGGGTTTATCTGTCCCGTCTATATTTACATTGAATTTATTTGCGAAAATTTCCACATAATTAAAAAAATTAGTAAGTAGTATATATTCTCCAAATTTATTGAGTTCAACTCCAGTATATCTAGGTAACCAATCGTTTACAATTTCCTGTTTCGTTTTCATTATTTGTTGTTTTTATTTGCAATAATTAGCATTAATTATGCAATGGCAATATTATTAAAAAATAATCATACCCAACCTAATTAAAAAAGTGTCGTATTAGGGTATAAAATAACAATTTAAATAATAGCCTAACGGAAAAACTTTTATAAAATTTAAATGGATTCAGAGCTACAACAGCTTATTAGTTTATGTATTAAACAAGATCGCAAGGCCGAAAGTGCTTTGTACAAATATTGTTTTACTAAACTAATGCCCATTTGCCATAAATATTATAAAAGTAAAGATGATTCTGTAGAGCAATTAAATAAAACGTATTTAAAAATTCTGAATAATTTAAGCAAATTTGATGAAACCAAATCATTTGATGCTTGGATTAAAACAATAGCAGTTAATACTATTATTGACGAATTTAGGGTTAATAATAAACGAAATGCATTATTCATTGACAAAGATTATGAAGAAGCAGCATTGAATTATCACTCGTTTAATTTAAACGAAGCTGAAGCAAAATTAACTGCTGACGATATTCAAGTTCAAATTCAAAAATTACCTGATTCTAGTAAAATGGTTTTCAATTTGTTTACTGTAGATGGTTACAGTCATAAAGAA
>JBIILW010000323.1:0-2797 GCA_044338265.1 Bacteroidia bacterium
TCCGTAAGTTGTAGCGGCAAAACCATACGTAATATAGTTTTTCTCTACTCCGATATAGTTAATAATTGAATCAAGTTTAGGAATAAAATAGGTTTGAATATGCTCTGGGAATTTACCAGAAACAGCTTGACGAATTTTTGTATCTTGAATAATGGGAAATGGGAAAACATCAAAAAGAAACATCCTCTTTTTTGCCAATTCGGTTAGCTTACTAGTTTTATTTTCTGGACTTGATCTTAAATCTTTTATTCCCTTAAAAGCTAATGGTGCTGTTATCCAACTGCCTTTCTTTACAAAATAATTCGGGTTATAAAAATATGATTTATCCTTATTTTCAGCATCCCCTTTCCAATAAGGAGGCGCCTCGCCTATTAGAATTTCAACATCTAAGTTAATTTCTCCCTCTTTGACTTTTTTGTTGGTGAAATTTTCAAAATAAAAATCTTTTGCTTCAATTATAATTGGTTTTTGATTATTTGCAGTAACAATCACAAAGTTGTCTTGAATTCTCTTGTACATCCTGTCATCTAGTTCTACTCCTTTAAGAACATCAAGGTAATCTACAAAGTACACCCAATTTACCAGGTATTCATCATATAATTCTTGAAAAAATTTACCATATACCCACCCGTAATCCCAAGCTTTATTATATAAATCTTCAAATTCTTTTTTAGAAAGTGGGGATAATTCTGCTTTTACCTCTGCTGCTTTTTTCTCTGCGTTTGTCATTTTATTTATTTTTGTTTTTAATTGATATTGTATTATTTGTTTTATCCCAGCCAAAGCGAAGCTTTACGCTAGGGCTATTCAATTGAATATAATAGTTTTTACGCACATCCTTTATGGCTTGCTTGTATACTTCGTAATTATTTTGTGTTGGTCTAAAATGCTGTTTAATCAGTTTAATGCAATCCTTTAAACTGAGTGCTTCGTTTAATTTATAATGTTCAAAAAACGCTTTTTTAAAATGGAGGGATCTAAATAAAACATAAATGCCATTTTTATTTTTTTTATGAAAGAACAAATCGCTTTTAAAATAATTGTTGCCATTGCCTCTTACCTCTTTTTCCATTTTTTTCTAATATTATATGCTATTTTAAAAAAAAGTTTCACTTAATTTTTTACAACTTGATAATAATTAAATTCCTTCCTTGCTTTATTTTGGAAAACTTGGTATTAATGCAATATAGTAATCGCTTGCTTATTTAATTCTTGTCATTTTTATAATTTGTATTTTATAAATCATTTGTAGAGCCAACTTAATATCAGATTACAGGAATAAAAAATATTTTTAAAATAATTTTTGTATCATATTATTAATCAGTATGTTTTAATTAAATTGAAACTGTTTTTTTCAAAACAAAAAGAAAATATTTCCAATAAAAATCGGTTGTTTTCTCCTCAATCGCTCGCATCTTGCGAGTGAAAGTATTGAAAAGCCTCCGGCTGATTATTATTTTAAAAAGGTAAAAAGATTAATTGGGAGTTATGCCACACCGCATGTGCTAAAAGCTAAGTTTTAACTTCAATTAAAATTTATTTTATTAAACCAAAAAATAACCTGTCGATTTACCCTGTCCCTCTTTGGTGATGCTTCCTATTAAAACTAATGCAGCCAAAGATTTCTTTACGGTTGGCAAAGCCATGTCCAGTTTTTTAGCTATATCACCAGACCCACATCCTGCGTGGTTTTGAATAAAGAATAATATGCGCTTCTCTCTTTGTGAAACGGGCTGTTCTGTTCTGCTTTCTTCTAATTTAAGCAGCAACTGCTCTTGTATATTTATCAAACAATTGATAAAAAAAGTGAGCCAGTCCGTAACATTTTCACCTGGTCTGTTTCGCTGCGTTTGCATAAGCACTTTGTAATACGCTGATTTTCTACTTTCAATTTCATGCTCAAAACTTACATATTGAATCCATGAATAACCATTTTTTAAAAGCAGTAAACTACCAAGCAATCTGCTTAATCTTCCATTGCCATCTTGAAATGGATGGATGCTTAAAAATTCATAAACAAATAAAGCTGCCTTAACCAAAGGAATTGTTTCCTTATCTGAATGATACCATTCAAACAATTGCATCATGGCATCTTGTGTTTCTAATCCTGGTTCAGCAGTTCTAAATACAATTTGCTTTGTACCATCAACCAAATTAGCTTCTACGGCATTACTCACTTGCTTGTAGTTTCCTCTGTGCCACGCATCTTTATCGCCATGTAGCATCAATATTTTATGTAAGTTTTTTATTTGACTTTCAGAAATACTTATGGATTCATAGTTTTCAGCGATCGTATCTAAGGCTTCAAAATAACCAATTACTTCTTGCTCATCTCTTTCCTCTAATTTGGAAATAGACAATTTTTCAATCAAAACGGCTACTTCATCATCCGTCATCTTTGAACCCTCAATCCTGGTTGAAGCCCCTACACTTCTAACTGTGGCAATGGATTTTAATTGTTTCAAAGTAGCGCCTTCACGCTTTTCAATTGTTGCCCAGAATGCATCAAACCTGTCTATTTTACTTAATTCAGTCATGAGTTTCATGCCCAAATCAAGCTTCAATGTATGTATTAGTAAACTCATAAAATATTCGTATTTATCCGCAAATATACGAAAATATATCTGATTCAAACAAATAAAATATTCGTATTTATCCGTAAATATACGAATTTTGATAGGTATCGTTTAACGCCACATTAAAAAATTGTGACATTAACCGCTCGCATATTGTGAATAAAGCTAATGAAAAGCCTCCGGCTGATTATTATTTTAAAAAGGTAAAAAGATTAATTGTG
>JBIILW010000324.1:0-2776 GCA_044338265.1 Bacteroidia bacterium
TTGGGCTGCTAAAAGTGGTTTGGGTTGGATTGGTAAAAATGGAAATTTAATCAATAAAGGAAATGGTTCATTTTACTTTTTGGCAGAACTTATTATAGATTTAGATTTAAATTATGATGGTGTTGTTACCGATCATTGTGGTACATGTACAGCCTGTATTGATGCCTGTCCAACACAGGCAATAGTAGCGCCAACAATAGTAGACGGAAGTAAGTGTATCAGTTATTTTACCATTGAATTAAAGGAAGCCATTCCAACAGCTATGAAAGGAAAATTTGATAATTGGGCTTTTGGATGCGATGTTTGCCAAGATGTTTGTCCATGGAATAAGTTTTCAAAACCACATCAAGAACCAAAATTTGAACCCAATGAACAACTATTAAATATGAATCAACAAGATTGGCAAGAAATTACTGAACAAGTATTCAGCCAATTGTTTAAAAAATCGGCTGTAAAAAGAACCAGATACAACGGTTTGAAAAGAAATATTGACTTTATAAGAGTTATCGAAAACTAGATCATGATAAAAATATACAAATACTTTATTTATATAATTGTAAGCAATTTTTTGTTATTGCATTTTGCAAATGCACAAGATAAAAATACAATAAATAGCAAGAAAAAAAAACCTGCTAAAATTGAAGAACCAAAAAAATTATTGCTCCATAAAATGGATCCCGATAATTTTAATTTTGGGGTAGAAATAGGAGGGAACTTCAATTTAATAGGATCGCAATTTGGAAATTATGTAGGAAAATCTCAACCAAGAATCAGCATATTTTTTACAAAACCTGTAAGTAAATATTATATCAATAGTTTTATCAGTTTATGGGATTTTGCTGTTGAACCTGTAGCTTTAAATTTAATTAGTTGCAGAGAAAATACAATTGACAATCAATATGGTGGTTATTATTATGATCCTTCATTTGCTCTGCATTTAATTCCTGATAGAAGCAGTTCTGATTTAAGAATTATACTTGGACTTAGGCCCTCTTATTTACTTTATAGCTATTCCGAAATTTTAGAAAATGGAGAATATCGTTTGTCCCAAAGTGGAGTGGCAACCAATAAAAATAAAGTAGGCGACATCGATATTTCTGGCATGCTAGGTATAAGTCTTAAATTTAGTAAAATTGGTTATTTTGATATCAAGTATACACATAGTTTTACCAATCAAAACAATATAAGCTACGTGCAAGGACGACCAAGTTTATTAGAATTTGGAATTCGTTTAAGTGCAGTTCAAATTGGTAAAGTTTTGTTTGATATAGATGCTGAAACACAAAAACAAGTAGTAAAATTAAGCAAAGGAACTTTATTAGTGATGCTTCCAACACCAAATCAAAACGAAGTAAATGCTTTGCAAAGTGCAGGAAGAACCAATGATATTAGAGAACTTTTTTACCAACAAGAATTAACGAATAAAATGGTTATTGAAAAATTTACAAGAGATTTTAAATTCAGTAAAGTTTTATTTTTCTCGGATTCTTCTGCTAATAAAATTACCAATAAAAATTTCAATCATGTATTTGTGGACGACAACATGAACACAATTTCAACTCCAGAAACTTTTGATACTACAAACTTTTTTATAGCTTCATTTTGTGAAGATGTTTCTGAGTTTGCCAACAGATTTACCTACGGATTACATGTGTATGATGTAAAAATGCAAGCTTTACCTAGTCCGTTTAATGGATTGAAAAACGACATGGGTTTGTACCCTGGAGGCGACATAATTACATACATGCGAAAGAAAAAAGCATTGTTTTCAATTGGTGAATATGAAAGAGTAATTAGGAAATTTAACGATAGGTTATTGAAAAAGAAAATGGAAGTTTTGGAAGATTAGTGGTGAGGAAGTATGAAGTATGAAGTATGAAGTATGAATGATGAAATTGAGTTGAGCGCTGGGAGTTGAGAAATGAGATTTGAGAGTTTAGAAATGTGAGTTTTAATACATAAGATTTTGGGTATGAAAAATGAAAAAATATTCAATCTTCTAATCTTTTAATCTTTCAATCTTTCAATTTATTTAACTACAGCATCCATCCAAACAAATTCACCATTTTTGAAAAGGAAAATATCATCACCAATGGTAAATTCTAAACCGTTCACTAAAGTTTTCATATCCAAATCATCGTTGGTAGTATGAATACTTCCTTTTGTTTGATAAGCAATTTTCAAATATTCGGAATTAATACCTTTAGCAGTTCCACAAATGATTACATGAATGGGTTTCTTGATTCTTTTCAATAAATTCATATCTCTCACTGGACTATCATCAGCAACTAATACAATATCGTTATAACCTTTTAATGTGGTTACAGCCTTATAAACGGCTTCTAAATCGTTTTCCGCATCGTCACCACCTTGGCGTTCACCACCTTTTTTACGGGTTTCGTCTACATCTTTCTTAAATTTCTTAAAATCTTTTGCTTCAAAACAATAAACACCACCAACGGAACCTACTTTTTTTAAATCATCGGCTAGCTCGCCACCATCATTAAATAAAGTGTAAAACATGATTTTTTCACTTTCATAATTTTGCTTGTACCAAATAAGCAATTGACCAATATAAGGAAACATACTTCCGGTCATATCTACTACCATTGAAATTTTTCTCCATTGCGTATTTCGTTTAAAAGTTTTAAAAATAGTAGAATCCTTTAGTTTATATTCTCCCGATAAAAACTTATCGAACTTAATGGTGGTAATGGCTTCCTTTGTTGGAGCTTCATAAGTAACATAACCTTTTTTGTCATAATGGGCATAAGAA